>NZ_ATUO01000013.1 GCF_000420245.1 Psychromonas hadalis ATCC BAA-638
AAGCAGTTTCAAACTCTTGATTTTTGGCTTTGGTCGTCCATGTACAAAGTGTTGATACACCAACACCTAAAGACGCTGCAATTTCTGTCAATGTAGTATTATCATTTCGATTAAGCGCCTTTTCTACTGCTTGTATTTTAAATGATGTTGAATAACTTCTCTTCATTATTATTACCTCTAATTAAATTTAGAGGCGACAACTATCCTGACACAGGGGGCTCTGTATCGTTTTATGCAATTCAAAAAATGCCTCGTCGATGGCACTCGCATGCCCAATCACCTCTTGATGCTCTTTTATCGGTTTCCCTGATATTTTTCGTTTACATAAACCCCACCCTGAAAATTTCATTAAAGGTGATGCATTAAAAAATACTCGTCATACATTACGTGCGGAGAGATCTTATTATCACTTATGTTAGAACATAATGATTATCAAGGTGCTATTGAAGCAGAATTAAAAACGGGTAAGTTATATGGAAAAATAGCATTTATACGTGACTTACGAAGAAGCTAAAAAATATTTACACACATATTTTTACACCCATCCTCCCCACGGAATTACCTAAAAAATAGCTAACTCTTTCTACACACAACAATACTTAGGTTAATTTCCTAAGTATCGTTGTGCCTAAAATTTAATAGCTTGAATTAACCTGTTTATTTGGTTGTGTCACACTATGTTGCCGTAAGCTCACAACAATTGGAACTTCCTATTCAGTTTTATCCGTTCTAGCTTATTTTAAAAACTATTATTTGTATGCTTTATTAAGTATTTTCGTACGCTTTCATTACTGGTAATAAACTTCAATTCCTTGCTCTCTAAGCTCTGAAATTATATTGTCTGCTAGGCCTGAATCTGTGATAACACCGTTTAACTTATTGATATCTAATGCGTGAAAGGTAGCAACCTTTCCATATTTACTTGAATCAGAAATCAAATAAGTAATTTGGGATGATTTTGCAATGGCATCTTTTACCTGTATTTTATCTGCAGTGGGGGTTGATAGCCCTTTTAAATTCCATGAAGAGGTAGAGATAAACGCAATATCTATATTCATACTAAGTAGAAACATGGAAACTTTTCCGCCAATAGCAGACTGGTTTTTACGATCAACCTTCCCCCCCGTATGATAAACTTCACATTGACTATGATTAATTAGATAAGCCGTTATTGCAAAGTCATTGGTAATAATGCGCAAGTCATCCCGATGTGAGAGTTGATGTGCTATTTTCAGTGAAGTAGTTCCCGCATCAAGATAAATTGTTGAATTTGCACTGATCAATTTAACTGCAATCTGAGCAATTAACATTTTTTGCTCTGCTTGATGTTCTATCTTCACATCGTGTGAAGGTTCACTATAAATGGCCTTGGTAAGTTGTACACCACCAGAGACCGACATTACCTTTCCTGAGAGTTCAAGTTTTATAATGTCACGGCGAATCGTCATGTGTGATACGTTAAGTTGCTTCACCAACTCTGAAATGCTAATGACCTCCTGTTGAGATAATAGCGATAAAATTGTTCTTTGGCGTTCAACGGGTATCATAAGCTCTCTTCTATTATCTATTTATTTCCAACATTCTAACAATTTCCTCTATTTTTGTGAATAAATGTTATCAATGTTTTGCTAACAGTGTGCTTCTGATTGATTTTTTACTTATACCTACGTGGCATTCAATCACAATAATCCGCTATTACTCAATAGCACTTTAATTTAAACAACTCCCCTACATAAACCTCATCTATTACTAACTAGGCAATGCCATTTACCTAAACTTGCTTTATTTTGTTATGTTTTGTTGTATTTTGTTTTCTTTTGTTGTTAATTGTTAAATGTGTGACTAATCGCTCATTATTGATGATTTTTTCACATATAATCACAAGCCTTAATTAATACATTAAATGTATTAAAAATTTAATACTTGAGGTGAAATTAAATGTCTGAGATTCAATCGGTAGGAGTTATTGGATTAGGCTCAATGGGAATGGGTGCTGCTAAGTCGTGTGTCCGTGCGGGCTTGGATGTATACGGCGTTGATCTAAACGAACAAGCGCTAAAAACAATTAAAGAGTTTGGTGCAAAAGCAACATCAAGCAATGCGTTAGATTTTGCAGACCAATTAGACTCTGTATTAGTGCTATTGGTAAATGCACAGCAAGTTAACAACGTATTATTTGACTCTGGTTTTGCTGCTGCGTTAAAGCCAAATACACCAGTGATGATATCTGCCACCGTTTCTGCAGAAGATGCAAAGCAGTTTGAACTTAAATTAAAAGAGCATCAACTGATCATGCTAGATGCACCTGTTTCAGGCGGTGCGATAAAAGCTGAAGCCGGCGAGATGACTGTTATGGCTTCTGGCTCTACGCAAGCCTTCAGCGCTCTTGCTCCCATTTTAGATGCGATATCAGCACAGGTATACAACGTGGGTGAAGCCATTGGTTTAGGTGCAACAATTAAGATTATTCATCAATTACTCGCGGGTGTGCATATTGCGGCAGGAGCTGAAGCAATGGCACTTGCAGCTCGTGCTGATATTCCACTTGATCTTATGTACGAGATTGTGACCAACTCTGCAGGTAACTCTTGGATGTTTGAAAATAGAATGAAACATGTTGTAGATGGTGATTATACACCAATGTCTACAGTTGATGTTTTTGTTAAAGATTTAAATTTGGTCGCTGATACTGCTAAATGTTTAAAATTCCCTCTACCTTTGTCAAGCGCAGCATTAAACATGTTCGTGAGTGCAAGTAATACGGGTTTTGGTAAAGAAGATGACAGTGCTGTCATCAAAGTATTTAACGGTATTAACCTTCCCGGTATGGAGAAATAAACATGTTATTAGGTGTTATTGCGGATGATTTTACTGGTGCTACCGATATTGCAGGTTTTCTTGTCGATAATGGTATGTGCACAATTCAATTAAATGGTGTTCCAACAACTGCGATTAATGCATCAGCCGATGCTGTTGTTATTAGCTTAAAGTCTCGTTCTTGCCCTGTCGATGAAGCAATTGCAGATTCTATTTCTGCACTTAACTGGCTTAAATCACAAGGATGCCAGCAATTTTACTTTAAGTATTGCTCTACGTTTGACAGCACAGCTGATGGTAACATCGGGCCTGTGACAGATGCTTTATTAGCGGAATTAGGCGAAAATTTCACAATAATATGCCCTGCATTACCTGTGAACGGACGTACTGTTTACAACGGACATCTATTCGTATTCAGTGATTTGCTGAGTGATTCTGGCATGCGTAATCACCCTGTTACCCCGATGAAAGATTCAAACTTAATGCGCTTGATGGATGCGCAATCAAAAGGTACTTCTGGTTTAGTTAATTACAACACAATTGAACTAGGTACAACTGCCATTTCGGCGCGTTTCGACGAGCTAAAAACACAAGGTCACCGTTATGCCATTGTGGATGCATTTAATACTGCACATTTAGTGAAACTGGCCGAAGCAGTAAAGTCATTAAAATTAATTACTGGTGGCTCTGGATTAGCGGCTGGTATTGCAAAAAACTGGGCTGGTCATCTTAAAGAGCCACACAATGCAAAACACACGGGCAGTCCTGTAAAAGGATCTACGGTAATACTTTCAGGTTCTTGCTCTGAAATGACAAATCAGCAGGTCTCTATTTATAAACAACAAGCCCCACACTTTGCTATAGATGTGGAGTCATGCCTAACTAATGACAAATATGTGAATGAAGTGTCTAACTGGGTAACAGCCAATAATCAAGGTAGCTTAGCACCGATTATTTACGCTACCGCAGACGCTAAAATGCTTAAAGTCATCCAAGAAAAATTTGGTGCGCACACTTCAAGCCATGCTGTTGAGGCTTTCTTTAGTGAGCTAGCGATTAACTTACGTCAAAAAGGAGTGAAAAACTTTATTATTGCAGGGGGAGAAACGTCGGGTGTTGTAACACAAAGTTTAGCGATTAAAGGCTTTTATATCGGCCCTCAAATTGCTCCGGGTGTTCCTTGGGTTAAATCAATTGACAATGAGTTATCACTAGCACTGAAATCTGGCAATTTTGGGGATGAAAATTTCTTCGCAAAAGCACAAGGATTCTTTCTATGACTGCACAACAAGTTATAACTGAGCAACAGTTAAGATCACAAATGGTAACTCTTGCGCTCTCCATGTTTGAACGAGGTTACGCGACAGGCGCTGCTGGTAACCTTTCTTTAAAATTACCTGATGGCAATTATCTAACTACGCCGACAGGATCTTCATTTGGACGCTTGGTGGCTGAAGAACTCTCTGTGGTTAATATTGACGGGGAGCATATTTCTGGCAATAAACCTTCAAAAGAGGTGGCCTTCCATCTTGCTCTTTATCGTAACAAACCTGACTGCAATGCAATTGTTCACTTGCACTCCACATATCTAACCGCACTTTCATGCCTTGAAGGGCTTGATGTTAATAATGCGATCAAAGCATTTACACCTTACTTTGTGATGCGCATTGGGGAGTTACCAGTGATCCCTTATTTACGCCCTGGTGATCCGAAGATCGTTGAAGAACTCGTAAAACGTGTGGCTAACCATCGTGCATTTTTACTCGCAAATCATGGTTCAGTGATCACTGGAACAGACTTTATTGATGCAGTAGATAACGCAGAAGAGTTAGAAGAAACAGCCAAACTAATTTTTTTATTAGAAAACAAAGCTGTTCGCTATCTAAGCCACGATGAAATTACAGATTTAAAAGGAAGGGGCAAGTAATGGTTAAATTTGCAGCAAACCTCACCATGTTATTTACAGAAGTACCCTTTTTAGCGCGTTTCGAGAAAGCACATCAAGCTGGCTTTAAAGCTATCGAGTATCTATTTCCTTATGCTTTTGAGGTAAAAGATCTTGCTGAAAAAATGCAACAGTATCAATTTGAACAAGCACTTTTCAATATGCCTCCAGGTAATTGGGATAAAGGAGAGCGTGGGTTTGCCGCTATCCCTGGACGTGAAGAGGAGTTTAAAGAAAGTGTCATTACAGCAATAACATATGCTCAAGCACTCAATTGTAAAAAAGTACATGCAATGTCGGGATTAATTGATGGACGTTTTACGCAAGCACAGCACGTCGCTACATTTATTTCAAATATTCGTTATGCCGCTGACAAGTTTGCAGAGCAAGGTATCGAGTTGATGATTGAACCTCTCAATGATCGAGACGTACCAAATTATTTTATTAGCCATCAACGTGATGCTGTTGAGTTAATCAAGCAAGTTAATCGTCCTAATGTGAAGTTGCAATTAGATTTATATCACGCCCAAATTATGGATGGTGATTTAAGCACTCTTATTAAGGAGGTCGCACCATTTATTGGACATGTTCAAATCGCTTCTATTCCCGAAAGACACGAGCCTTTTGAGGGTGAACTAAATTATCCACATCTCTTTAATGTTTTAGAAGAAGCGGGTTATCACGGTTGGATTGGTTGTGAATACAATCCTAAAAAAACAACTGAAGAGGGCCTAAGCTGGGTTCATCCCTACTTATAAGAAGAAGTAGAAATATCAATGTAAATCTATCGCTATTAACGCCAGAAAATCGATAGGCAGTAGATTCTCGTGATGAATGATAACGAATATAGGTGGCAATGATGCCACCTATCATGAACATAATAGTAAAGGATATGAATATGAAGGTATTAATTACTGGTGGGGCTGGTTTTATAGGAACAAAGCTTACAGAAGCATTACTCAAGCGTACTGATGTTGAAAAAATCACGTTAGTTGATATACACGAATCAACATTAACGGGTAGTGACCCTCGCATCGAGTCTCTTAAAATTGATATGACTATCCAGCAAAATATAGAGCAAGTGATCACCGCAGATATTACCCATGTATTCCACCTTGCAGCTATTGTATCAAGTCATGCAGAGAGTGATTTTGATTTAGGTATGGTAATTAATCTCACAACGACTCAACTTCTACTAGAGCAATGTCGCAAAACAAACCCTAATATTCGCTTTATTTTTTCTAGTTCACTAGCCGTATTTGGTGGGCAGTTACCCGCTGAAATAATGCCGATGACAGCGATGCAACCCTCTTCAAGCTATGGTACTCAAAAAGCAATATGTGAACTTTTGGTTAACGATTATAGCCGTAAAGGCTTTGTTAATGGAATTACTGTTCGCTTACCAACCATTTGTATCCGACCAGGAAAGCCAAATAAAGCGGCCAGTTCATTCGTGAGTGGGATTATACGTGAGCCTTTAAACGGAGAAAAATCTAACTGCCCTGTGGATTCAAGCTTAAAACTTTGGATCTCAAGCCCTGAAAAAGTAATTGCAAATATTTTACATGCAGGGCTAATTAGCACAGAAAAACTTGCACTGCTTAATTTCAAATCCTTAAATTTACCAGGAATTCAAGTGACACCCGCAGAGATGATCAAGACAATGAATAGCGTATCAGGACAAGACCTTTCCTCATTCATTTCATATGAACATGATCCACAAATATCTCAAATTGTAGGTAGCTGGCCTCAGTGTATTAATAACGACATTGAACTGAGCATGGGGTTTATTGCTGACAGTAGTTTTACTGACATTTTTAAATCATTTGAGGTTAACAATACAAATCAAAAGGGGTGTGAATTATGATGCTACCTACTTCTGTAATAGGATTAATGGTCGCTGTTGCCGTTCTAATTTTTCTTGTACTCAGAACAAAAGTTCATGTACTCATTGCAATGCTTATCGCTGCGTGTATAGCGGGCCTTATTGGGGGACTAAGTGTTAATGACACCATGTCAGCAATTAGTGGTGGTTTTGGTAGTACCCTAGGTAGCATTGGTATCGTCATCGGCCTTGGTGTAATGATGGGGGCGATCCTCGAATCTTCAGGTGCTGGTGAATCAATTGCTTATAATATTGTTAAATGGCTAGGTAAGAAAAAAGAAGAGGTCGCATTAGCGATAACAGGTTATATTGTTTCTATTCCTATCTTTGTTGATAGCGCACTTATTATTCTTTTTCCAATTGCAAAATCGTTATCTAAATCATCACAACGTTCAATTGTTACTTTAACCGTTGCTTTAGCTGGTGGTCTTGTTGTTGCACATCATGCAATTCCTCCGACCCCCGGTCCACTCGGTGTAGCAAGTATTTTTGGGGTTGGTTTAGCTTCGATGCTTGGCTTAGGGCTTCTTGTTGCAGTGCCTTCTATCATGGGTATTATCTGGTATGCACGTTGGTTAGAAAAACGTTTTCCTGAGTATATTCCTGTTGAACACCTTAATAAGAGTAAAGAGCAACTTCGACGCGAACATTCAGATTACTTAGCAAGTAAGGAAGCAAAAGTATTACCTTCATTAACTAAGTCTATCGCACCAATTGCTGTGCCTATTATACTTATTTTATTTAAATCTTTGATGGGATTGTTTGAAAGTATTTTTGGTTTAGAAAGACTCTCTAGCAGCGTGTTAGGACAGACCATCGAGTTCTTGGGCACTCCTGTTATTGCACTTTCAGTTTCAACTTTATTGGCTGTTTACACACTAGGTAAGCACCTGAATAAGGAAGAGGTTAACACTAAGCTTGAAGAAGGTATTTCTACTTGCGGCATCATTCTTCTGGTCACAGGTGCAGGTGGAGCATTAGGTGCGGTATTACGTGAAACAGGCGCGGGTGCAGAAATTGCAGTTCAAGTTGCTTCAATGCCGATATCGCCAATCATGATTCCGTTTATTATTGCAACATTGGTACGTATTATTCAGGGGAGTGGGACTGTCTCAATGATCACCGCAGCGTCAATATCTGCACCTGTGTTAATGGAAATTCCAGATATTAATCTTTTATATGCAGCAACAGCAGCGACAATGGGAAGCCTATTTGCTGGTTACTTTAACGATTCATTATTTCACATTGTTAACCGTTTAATGGGTGTTACTGAAGTTAAAAAGCAATTGATTATGTGGACAGTACCCACCACTATTGCTTGGGGAATTGGTGGAACATTCGTGATGATATTAAATCTCCTATTTGGTAGTCAGGGTTCACTATTAGATCCCGTTATTCCATTAGCGGTTTTAGCAGGCTGTTATATGTTTGTTAGATCATATGATAGTTAAATATCCACCTTCTTAGAAGGTGGCTTTGCTTTTTACCCCCTAGAAGGGGGCTGTGGTTTGCCTTCATAGAAGGCAAACTTTACTGTCCCATTATATCTAAATTATTAAAATTTTAATTCATGTTGCTTTTCAAGTTTTTCTTGATACTTTACATACTTTCTTATCATTTCAGCATCAACTCCAACTGTGTCTACACAATATCCCTTCGCCCAAAAATGGTTACCCCAATATGGCTTTTTCTTTAAGTATGGGAATTGCTTAAAGACCCTTATTGCGGTCCGCCTTTTTACTGCTCCAAGAACTTCTGAAATAGATCTTTCGGGGGGGGTACCAATAAGTGTACATGATTTGGCTGTACGTTTAGCTCTACAACAGAGCCTAATAAGAATAGATTGCCATAGATTTGCTTTTTGTGCTTCTTTCATTATTCGTAAGTACTCCATAGGTGGGAAAGTCGGAGTGTGCCATAATATGTCCCTCTCCAATTTTCTCCTATACTCCGTGCTGGGTCGCTCTAGTTTTGATTCCTACAGGGTGTAGGCGAGAATACATTCAATTACTGTTTACTTATGCAAGTAGCTAGTGGACTTTTTATGCCTGACACTGGTTTTTGTTTATACAAAGATAAGTTGCAATAGTTCGCAACCTTTTGTCAACGTTGTTATCAATCAATATTGGGTATTGTGAAAGCCGTTAAATAGTTAAAGGCCTTCCTTACTTATACCCATGTTACTTCAGGTGCTTTGCCAGGCACAAGCTCGGCAATCAGAGCAAGGCGCAGCATGAGGTAATGGTTACTCCCTTTTCGATTGTTGTAATGCAGGGCTGATTTTAGAGCTTGCGCCCCGCAGGACAAGAAAATTTGCACCAATCTACGTCGTTATAAAATTTCGGCTTAGATTAACTAGGCTTCAATTTTATGCCTAGTATCTAGGCACAATTTTATTTGCTGACTTGGCACCTTGAAGTATCATGGGTATATACTCCATTTATATAAATTTAGTTCACCTTCTTTGTTTGCTTTTTAAACAAATCAGCAACAAAAGCTTGCTATGTCACACCATTACTGTATTATGCACGCACTTGCTTATGTAGCAGGCGGGCAACAGGCCCATAACCTTATTTCTATTTATAGAGTTTGGTTATCAAAAGCTTCCGATTGGGAAGCATTAGTTTGAATATACACTTGAAATCTATCTAGTATAGGTTGTCAGGTGTTTATTTGTATGTCGTATTTTTAACTATTGGAGTTTTGGTCCATGCAGAACCAAAGAATCCGTATTCGCCTTAAAGCCTTTGATCACAAGCTGATCGATCAGTCAACGGCGGAAATCGTTGAAACTGCAAAGCGCACAGGTGCTCAGGTACGTGGTCCTATCCCACTACCAACTCGTAAAGAGCGTTTCACCATACTAGTATCACCGCATGTAAATAAAGATGCACGTGACCAGTATGAGATCCGCACTCACAAGCGCTTGATTGATATCGTAGAACCAACTGAAAAGACTGTTGACGCACTAATGAAGCTAGATTTAGCTGCTGGCGTTGATGTTCAAATCAGCTTGGGTTAGAAGGAGTTACAACAATGACAATCGGTCTAGTAGGTCGTAAAATTGGTATGACTCGCATCTTCACTGAAGATGGTGTTTCTATCCCAGTTACAGTTCTTGAATGTACACCTAACCGCGTTACTCAAGTTAAAACACTTGATACTGATGGCTACCAAGCTATCCAAGTAACAACTGGCACTAAGAAAGCTAGTCGTGTAACTAAACCTGAAGCTGGACACTTTGCGAAAGCAGGTGTTGAGGCAGGTCGTGGTCTTTGGGAATTCCGTTTGGATGAGAACGAAGGTACAGATATCAAAGTTGGCGCTGAGCTTAGTGTTGCAATTTTCAATGATATTACGAAAGTAGATGTAACAGGTCAGTCAAAAGGTAAAGGTTTCCAAGGCGGTATTAAGCGTTGGAACTTCTCTATGCAAGACGCAACTCACGGTAACTCACTATCACATCGTTCTAATGGTTCGATTGGTATGTGTCAAACACCGGGTCGTGTTTTCAAGGGCAAAAAAATGTCTGGTCACATGGGTGATGAGCGTGTAACGACTCAGAATCTTGATGTTGTTCGTGTTGATGTTGAACGTAACTTACTGCTCGTTAAAGGTGCAGTACCAGGTGCGAAAAACGGCAATGTGTTCATTAAACCTGCTGTTAAAGCATAACCAAGGATTTAGTAATGGAATTGGTATTGAAAGATGCACAAAGTGCACTTGAAGTTTCTGACGCTACCTTTGGACGCGAATTCAACGAGGCCCTAGTACATCAGGTAGTCGTTGCGTATGCAGCTGGCGCTCGTCAAGGCACTCGTGCTCAAAAGAACCGTTCTGATGTTCGCGGTGGTGGTAAGAAGCCATGGCGTCAAAAAGGAACTGGTCGAGCTCGTGCTGGTACTATCCGTAGCCCTATTTGGGTTGGTGGTGGTGTTACTTTTGCTGCGCGTCCACAGGACCACAGCCACAAAGTAAACAAAAAAATGTACCGTGGCGCAGTGAGAAGCATTCTGTCTGAACTTGTTCGTCAGGATCGTCTGATCGTTGTAGAGAATTTTAGTGTTTCATCTCCGAAAACCAAAGAGTTGAAAGCTAAATTAAAAGAAATGGATCTGAAAGACGTTCTAATCATTACTGAAGAGTTAGATGAAAATCTATTCTTAGCAGCGCGTAACCTCTACAAAGTAGACGTTCGTGATGTGCAAGGTATTGATCCAGTAAGTCTTATCGCATTTGATAAAGTAGTGGTAACTGCTAACGCAGTTAAAAAGATTGAGGAGAGCTTAGCATGATCAGTGAACAACGTTTATTACAAGTTATCCTAGCACCGCATATCTCTGAAAAGGGTACTTTATCTGCTGAAAACCATAATACTATGGTCTTCAAAGTTGCTGGAAATGCAACTAAAGCAGAAATCAAAGCCGCAGTTCAAAAACTATTTGAAGTTGAAGTGACTGGTGTTCGTACACTTAACGTGAAGGGTAAAACCAAGCGTACAGGTCAACGTGTGGGTCGCCGTAGCGACTGGAAAAAAGCATACGTTACTCTGGTTGAAGGTGCAGACATCGATTTCGCTGGCGCTGAGTAGAGGAATTAATAATGGCTATTGTAAAATGTAAACCTACCTCGCCAGGTCGTCGCCACGTTGTTAAAGTGGTAAATCACGAACTGCACAAAGGTAAGCCATACGCACCACTTTTAGAGGCTAAATCTAAATCTGGTGGTCGTAATAATGGCGGTCGTATTACGGTTCGTCATATCGGTGGTGGTCACAAACAACACTACCGTATAGTCGACTTTAAGCGTAATAAAGACGGTATCCCAGCAAAAGTTGAGCGTTTGGAATATGATCCAAACCGCAGTGCAAATATTGCACTTGTACTTTATGCTGATGGTGAACGTCGCTACATTCTAGCTCCTAAAGGGCTACATGCTGGTGATGTTATCCAATCTGGTGAAGATGCAGCAATCAAAGTGGGTAACACTTTGCCAATGCGTAACATCCCAGTAGGTACAACGGTACACGCTGTAGAAATGAAACCTGCTAAAGGTGCACAAATTGCACGTTCAGCTGGCTCATACAGTCAAATCGTAGCTCGTGATGGTGCTTATGTAACTCTACGTTTACGTAGTGGTGAAATGCGCAAAATCCTTTCTGAGTGTCGTGCAACAATCGGTGAAGTTGGTAATGCAGAACATATGCTACGCCAATTAGGTAAAGCTGGTGCTACGCGTTGGCGTGGTATTCGTCCTACCGTTCGTGGTGTTGTAATGAACCCAGTTGACCATCCACATGGTGGTGGTGAAGGTAAAACATCGGGTGGTCGTCATCCTGTTTCTCCTTGGGGTGTGCCAACGAAAGGCTACAAAACTCGTAAGAACAAGAGTACTGATCAGTACATTGTTCGTCGTCGTAATAAGAAATAAGCAGAGGTATCGCCATGCCACGTTCTCTCAAGAAGGGTCCTTTCATTGACCTACACTTGCTGAAGAAGGTAGAGAAAGCGATGGAAAGCGGAGAGAAGAAGCCGATTAAGACTTGGTCTCGCCGTTCAATGATCATTCCAGATATGATTGGTTTGACCATCGCTGTCCATAACGGGCGTCAACACGTGCCAGTATTTGTAACTGACGAAATGGTCGGTCAAAAACTGGGTGAATTTGCACCAACTCGTACTTTCCGTGGCCATGTCGCGGATAAGAAAGCGAAGAAATAGAGGTAATTATGGAAGCTTTAGCTAAACATTTATACGCTCGTTCTTCTGCTCAGAAAGCGCGTTTGGTTGCGGATCAAATTCGTGGTCTTTCAGTAGAAAAAGCACTAGAACTTTTATCATACAGCCCTAAGAAAGCCGCTGTTTTGATTAAAAAAGTTGTAGATTCTGCAATTGCAAACGCTGAGCATAATGAAGGCGCTGACGTTGATGAACTCGTTATCACAAGTATTTGTGTTAACGAAGGTCCAACAATGAAGCGCATCATGCCGCGTGCGAAAGGCCGTGCCGATCGTATAATGAAGCGTTCTTGCCATATCACAGTAGTGGTATCAGACAGGGGTTAAACAATGGGACAGAAAGTTCATCCTAACGGTATTCGCCTAGGTATCACTAAAGCATTTAGCTCTACTTGGTATGCAGGCACAAAAGATTTTGCAGATAACTTATTTAGTGATCACGAAATCCGTAAATTTTTAACAGAGAAATTGAAAAATGCTTCTTTGTCTAAAATTACCATTGAACGTCCAGCGAAAAGTGTACGTGTGACTATTCACACAGCACGTCCTGGTGTTGTAATTGGTAAAAAAGGCGAAGATGTTGAAAAGCTACGCACCGCTATTGCTAAAATGGCCGGTGTTCCAGCTCAAATCAATATTTCTGAAGTTCGTAAACCTGAACTTGACGCAAAACTAGTAGCCGATTCTATCGCTTCTCAGTTAGAACGTCGTGTAATGTTCCGTCGTGCTATGAAGCGTGCGGTACAAAATGCTATGCGTCTTGGCGCTCTAGGCATTAAAGTTCAAGTGAGTGGACGTTTAGGTGGAGCAGAAATCGCTCGTTATGAATGGTATCGTGAAGGTCGTGTACCTCTACATACTCTTCGTGCGGATATCGATTACTCAACATCTGAAGCGTTAACTGTTTACGGTATCATCGGCGTTAAAGTTTGGATATTTAAAGGTGAAGTTCTAGGTGGTTTACCACTAGCTGTAGAACCACAACCTTCTAAACCAAAACGCAAAGGTCGCAAGTAGGAGTAATATCTAATGATGCAACCCAAACGTATGAAGTTCCGCAAAATGTTCAAGGGCCGCAACCGTGGTCTTTCGAAAGGCGCGGAAGTAAGCTTTGGTGAATTCGGACTGAAAGCTGTCGGTCGTGGTCGAATTACTGCTCGTCAAATCGAAGCAGCACGTCGTGCAATGACTCGTCATGTGAAACGTCAAGGCAAAATCTGGATCCGAGTATTTCCTGATAAACCGATTACCGGCAAACCGTTAGAAGTTCGTCAAGGTAAAGGTAAAGGTAATGTTGAGTACTACGTTGCTCAAACTCAGCCAGGCAAAGTTCTTTATGAAATGGAAGGTGTTCCTGAAGCATTAGCTCGCGAAGCGTTTGCTTTAGCAGCCGCTAAACTTCCTATAGCAACAACTTTTGTAACTCGTAAGGTGATGTAATGAAAGCTAACGAACTTAAAGATAAAAGTGTTGAAGCGCTAAATGTTGAACTTCTAGACTTATTACGTGAGCAATTTAACTTACGTATACAGTTAAGCACTGGTCAGTTAGAAAAGCCGCACTCAGTTAAACAAGTGCGTCGTGACATTGCCCGTGTTAAAACTGTACTAACTCAGAAGGCAGGTGCGTAATGAGCGAAAAAAATACTCGTACTCTTCAAGGTAAAGTAATCAGTGCAAAGATGGATAAATCTATCGTTGTAGCTATCGAACGTAAAGTGAAGCACCCGTTATACGGTAAATTCATGAAGCGTACGACTAAGCTACATGCACATGATGAAACAAACCAATGTAATGAAGGTGATGTTGTGCTAATTAGCGAATGTCGTCCTATATCTAAGAATAAATCTTGGACATTGGCATCAATCGTAATTAAAGCTTAATTTAATTTTATTAAATTTTAGCCTAGTTACATATGTATAAACGGCGCTCCTTTAAAGAGTGCCGTTTTTTTAAACTATCTTTCTCTAAAAGTTGGTGGTATATTACCGCACCCATAAAGATATGGGTAAGCAACTCGAGAGAGTTTAGTTAATTAAAAATAGCGGAGCACTGTAATGATCCAGATGCAAAGTGTGCTTGACGTAGCCGATAATTCCGGCGCTCGACGCGTAATGTGTATTAAGGTCCTTGGTGGCTCGCATCGCCGTTATGCAGCAATCGGTGACCTCATCAAAGTTTCTGTAAAAGAAGCTATTCCTCGCGGAAAAGTGAAGAAAGGTGATGTTCACACAGCTGTGGTTGTGCGTACCAGAAAAGGTGTACGTCGTCCCGATGGTTCTGTAATTCGTTTTGACCGCAACGCTGCGGTTATGTTGAATGCAAATAACCAGCCAATCGGTACACGTATCTTTGGCCCTGTAACTCGTGAACTTCGTAATGATAATTTCATGAAGATTGTTTCACTGGCGCCAGAAGTACTGTAAGGAATCGAAATGGCAGCAAAATTAAAGCGTAACGATGAAGTAATTGTTATTGCCGGTAAAGATAAAGGTAAAACTGGTAAAATTTCTACAGTTTTAGCGAACGGTAAAATAATTATTGAAGGTGTAAATACTGTTAAGAAACACCAAAAGCCAAACCCGCAAGCGGGCGTAACTGGTGGTATTATTGAACAGGAAGCACCACTCGAAGTATCAAATGTTGCGATCCTTAACTCGGAAACGGGTAAAGCAGATCGTGTTGGATTTAGACTAGAAGACGGCAAAAAAGTACGTTTCTTCAAATCTAATAATGAACTTGTGAAGTAACTGGAGTTTACGATGGCGAAACTGCATAATTTCTATAAAGACAACGTAGTGTCTGATTTGCAAAAGCAATTCGGCTATACGTCTGTTATGCAAGTCCCTCGAATAGAGAAAATCACCCTTAACATGGGTGTTGGTGAAGCACTGGCTGATAAAAAAGTCCTTGAGCACGCAGCGTCAGATATGGCTGCAATCTCAGGTCAAAAGCCAATGATCACCAAAGCACGCCGCTCAGTGGCAGGCTTCAAAATTCGTGAAGGCTACCCTATTGGTTGTAAAGTAACATTGCGTGGAGCACGCATGTGGGATTTCTTTGAGCGTTTGGTAACAATCGCTATCCCTCGTGTACGTGACTTCCGTGGCCTGAATGCGAAATCATTCGACGGTCGTGGTAACTACTCTATGGGTGTTCGTGAGCAGATCATTTTCCCTGAAATTGATTACGATAAAGTTGATAAGATTCGTGGTTTAGACATCACAATCACTACATCAGCTAAGACTGACGAAGAAGGACGTGCTTTATTAGCGGCGTTTAACTTCCCATTCCGTAAGTAAGGTGTAAATAATGGCTAAACAATCAATGAAAGCGCGTGAAGTAAAACGTACGAAGCTTGTTGCTAAGTTCGCGGAAAAACGCGCATCTTTAAAAGCAATCATTAGTGGTGTTAATTCTAGCGATGAAGATCGTTGGGATGCAGTACTACAGCTTCAAACGCTACCTCGTGATTCAAGCCCTGCACGTCAACGTAATCGTTGTCGCGTGACGGGACGTCCACATGGTTTTCTTCGTAAATTTGGCATGAGCCGTATTAAGGTTCGTGAGCATATGATGCGCGGAGAAATCCCTGGCCTTAAGAAAGCCAGCTGGTAATCAATCAATCACGGAGTAAATAGTTATGAGCATGCAAGATCCTATTTCGGATATGCTTACGCGTATTCGTAACGGTCAAGCAGCAAGCAAAGTATCTGTAAAGATGCCTTCTTCTAAGCAAAAAGTTGCAATTGCAGCTGTGCTTAAAGCAGAAGGTTATGTTTCAGAATACGTTGTTTCTGGTGACACAAAGCCTGAATTAGAAGTTACGTTAAAGTACTTCGAAGGCAAAAAAGTTATCGATACCATTAAACGAGTTTCTCGTCCTGGCTTACGTATCTATAAAGGTGCGTCTAACTTACCAAAAGTTATGGCTGGTTTAGGTATCGCAATCGTTTCAACTTCTCACGGTGTTATGACTGATCGTGCTGCGCGTAAAGCGAGCATCGGCGGTGAAATCATCTGTTACGTATCTTAAGGAGTAATCTATGTCTCGTATAGCTAAGGCACCGATTACTACTCCTGCTGGCGTAGAAGTTAAAGTAAACGGTCAAGAGGTTACTGTTAAAGGTAACAAAGGCGAATTAGTTCGTACTCTTAATGATGCAGTTGTTGTTGAACTGAATGAAGGTGTGGTTACATTCGCACCTGCTGAAGGTTTCAAAGACGGTTGGGCACAAGCAGGTACTGCGCGTGCTAACGTTAACAACATGATTCAAGGTGTAACTGAAGGCTTCAAGAAGACACTTCTTCTTCAAGGTGTTGGTTACCGTACTCAAGTTAAAGGTCAAGATGTAAACCTAACATTAGGTTTCTCTCATCCTGTTGTTTATACATTACCTAAAGGTATTACTGCGACGGCGCCTAGCCAAACAGAAATTATCATTGAAGGTTGTGACAAACAACAAGTTGGCCAAGTAGCTGCTGAGATTCGTGCATTTCGTCCACCAGAGCCTTATAAAGGCAAAGGTGTTCGTTACGCTGATGAAAACGTGCGTCGTAAAGAAGCGAAGAAAAAGTAAGGTAAGAACATGGATAAGAAATCATCTCGTCTTCGTCGTGCAACTCGCACACGTAAGAAGTTACAAGAGCTTGGTGCTACTCGTCTAGTGATCAACCGTACACCTCGCCATATTTACGCGCAGGTAATTACAGCTGACGCATTAGTCGTAGTAAGTGCTTCTACTTTAGAGAAAGAAGTACGCGCTCAAGTGAGCAACGGTGGCAACAAAGAAGCAGCTCAACTAATTGGAAAATTAGTTGCAGAACGCGCAGTTGAAAAAGGAATTACTAAAATTTCTTTCGACCGTAGCGGTTTCCGGTACCACGGTCGTGTAGCAGCATTAGCTGAAGCAGCTCGTGAAGCTGGTCTTCAGTTCTAAGGGTAAAGATTATGTCTAAAGTAGAATCTCAAACCGGTGATCTGAATGAAAAGCTAATCGCAGTGAACCGAGTTTCAAAAGTAGTTAAAGGTGGTCGTATCTTTAGCTTCACAGCACTAACAGTAGTTGGTGATGGTAGTGGTCGTGTTGGTTTTGGTTACGGTAAAGCACGTGAAGTTCCTGCGGCTATTCAAAAAGCTATGGAAAAAGCACGTCGCAATATCAGCGAAATCAAACTTAAAGGTAACACTCTGCAACATCCGATCAAGGGTCGTCACTCTGGATCTAAGGTGTACATGCAACCAGCATCGGAAGGTACTGGTATCATCGCAGGTGGTGCAATGCGTGCCGTATTAGAAGTGGTTGGCGTACAAAATGTACTTGCTAAAGCTTACGGCTCAACTAACCCAATTAACGTAGTTCGCGCTACGCTTGATGCACTTGAGAACATGAACTCTCCTGAGCAGATAGCAGCTAAGCGTGGCCTAAGTGTTAATGAATTACTGGGGTAATTAAGCATGGCTACTAAAACAATTAAAGTAACCCAAACCAAAAGTGCAATTGGCCGTTTACCAAAACACCGTGCAACGATCAAAGGTCTAGGCCTGCGTCGCATCGGTCACACAGTCGAGTTGGAAGATACTCCCTGTGTACGTGGTATGGTTAATAAAGTTTTCTATATGGTTAAGGTTGAGGGGTAATTATGAAATTAAATACTCTATCTCCAGCAGCAGGTTCGAAGCATGCTGCTAAACGTGTTGGTCGTGGTATCGGCTCTGGAACAGGCAAAACTTGTGGTCGCGGCCATAAAGGTTTGAAATCTCGTTCAGGCGGTAAAGTACGTCCAGGTTTTGAAGGCGGTCAAATGCCTTTAAAACAACGTTTACCAAAATTCGGTTTTACATCTCGTAAATCTCTTGTTAGCGGTGAAGTTCGTTTGAACGAAATTGCTAAAGTTGATGGCGAAGTTGTAACACTTGAAACGTTGAAACAGGCAGGTCTACTTGTAAACACAATTAAGTTTGCAAAAGTAGTTCTTTCTGGTGAAATCTCTCGTTCAGTAACAGTTAAGGGTCTTCGTGTAACGAAGGGTGCTCGTGCTGCTATTGAAGCTGCGGGCGGAAAAATCGAGGAATAATAGGTAATGGCTAAGAAACCAGGATTAGACCCTAAAGCAGGTCAGGGCAGTAATTTAAGTGAGCTTAAAACACGACTTTTGTTTGTTTTGGGCGCTATTTTAGTGTTCCGTATGGGCTCTTTTGTTCCGATTCCTGGTATTGACGCCGCTGTCCTAGCTGACCTCTTTAACCAGCAGAAGGGTACCATCATAGAGATGTTTAACATGTTCTCTGGTGGTGCGCTTGAACGTGCATCTATATTTGCACTGGGTATTATGCCGTATATTTCGGCCTCTATTATTATCCAGTTGATGACTGTTGTTCATCCTCCTTTAGCTGAGCTAAAGAAAGAGGGTGAGTCAGGTCGTCGTAAAATAAATCAATATACACGTTACGGTACTTTGGTTTTAGGTACGTTCCAAGCAATTGGTATTGCGACCGGTTTGCCAACGATGATGCCAGGTCTGGTTGAAAATCCAGGCATGGCATTTTATATCACGGCAGTTGTGAGTCTAGTAACAGGAACAATGTTCCTTATGTGGCTAGGTGAGCAAATTACTGAACGCGGTATCGGTAATGGTATCTCTATCATTATCTTTGTCGGTATTATTGCTGGATTGCCAAGTGCAATCGGGCAAACAGCTGAGCAAGCACGCCAAGGTGAAATTCATCTTCTTGTGTTATTAGCATTAACTGTTATCGTTTTTGCAACTACTGCGTTTGTAGTCTTTGTAGAGCGTGGTCAACGACGTATCGTTGTTAACTACGCAAAACGTCAACAGGGCCGTAAGGTTTTTGCTGCGCAAAGCACCCACTTGCCATTGAAATTAAATATGGCGGGTGTTATCCCTGCAATTTTTGCCTCGAGTGTTATCCTATTTCCTGGTACAATCGCTGCTTGGTTTGGTCAGACTGAAGGTTTAGGTTGGTTATCCGATGTTTCTTTGGCGTTACAGCCAGGGCAACCGTTGCATATGATGTTATATGCAGCTGCTATTATCTTCTTTTGCTTCTTTTATACAGCACTCACGTTTAATCCACGTGAAACAGCTGATAATTTGAAGAAAAGCGGTGCCTTTATTCCAGGTATACGTCCCGGAGAACAAACATCACGTTACATTGATAAAGTGATGACACGCCTAACATTAGCTGGCGCGTTATATATCACCTTTATCTGTTTGATTCCCGAGTTTATGATGGTTGCAATGAATACGCAGTTCTACTTTGGTGGTACTTCGCTATTAATTATCGTTGTTGTTATCATGGACTTTATGGCACAGGTACAGACTCATTTGATGTCTAATCAATATGATTCTGTCTTGAAAAAAGCTAACTTAAAGGATTATGGCAAATAGCCTAATCTAGAAAAGTTATACTAACTACGGAGTGTTGCAATGAAAGTTCGTGCATCCGTTAAAAAAATCTGTCGTAACTGCAAAGTTATCAAGCGCCACGGTGTGGTGCGTGTTATCTGTGTAGAGCCAAAGCATAAACAACGCCAAGGCTAATCCAGATTTTGGATCAAACGGTTAGGTAGAGTTCTATCTAACCGTTATTTTGTTTGATAAATCGTCATTTGTAGAGTATCCTACCGGGCTTTTCGCAAATGAATTTTAATTAATATTAAGGAGTGCATAGTGGCCCGTATCGCTGGCATTAACGTTCCTGATCATAAGCATATCGTAATTGCATTAACTGCAGTTTTTGGTATTGGTAAAACTAGCGCACAAAAAATCTGTGCTGCAACTGGTTTTGCTGAATCAACGAAGCTTAGCGATCTGGAAGAATCACAAATCGAAGCTCTTCGTAAAGAAGTAGCTAATTTCACCGTTGAAGGTGATCTACGTCGTGAAGTATCTATGAACATCAAACGTCTTATGGATGTTGGTTGTTATCGTGGACTTCGTCATCGTCGCAACTTGCCTGTCCGTGGACAGCGTTCTAAAACGAATGCTCGTACACGTAAAGGTCCGCGTAAAGCAATTCGTAAATAAAAAGGGTAAGAGATTATGGCTAAGACTCCAACTCGTGCTCGCAAGCGCGTAAAAAAACAAGTTGCTGATGGTATGGCTCATATCCATGCGTCTTTCAACAACACAATCGTCACTATTACAGACCGTCAAGGTAATGCTCTTTCTTGGGCAACTGCCGGTGGTTCTGGTTTCCGTGGTTCTCGTAAATCTACTCCGTTCGCTGCACAGGTTGCTGCTGAACGTGCTGCTGAAGCAGCGAAAGAGTATGGTCTTAAAAACATAGAAGTTTTTGTAAATGGACCAGGACCTGGTCGTGAATCTTCGATTCGCGCACTAAACGCGGCGGGTTTCCGTGTAACTAATATTACTGACGTTACACCAATCCCTCATAATGGTTGTCGTCCACCAAAGAAACGTCGCGTTTAATCGCAACGTTTTTAGGTAATTGGAGAAAGAACAATGGCAAGATATTTAGGTCCTAAGCTTAAGCTTAGCCGTCGTGAAGGCACAGATTTATTCCTTAAATCTGGTGTTCGTGCGATTGAATCTAAGTGTAAGATTGACAATGCACCTGGTGTGCATGGTGCACGTAAACCACGTCTATCTGACTACGGTTTACAATTACGTGAAAAGCAAAAAGTGCGTCGTATGTACGGTGTACTTGAAAAGCAATTCCGTAACTACTATAAAGAAGCAGCTCGTTTACAGGGCAACACTGGCGAAAACTTACTTCAACTTCTTGAAGGTCGTTTAGACAATGTTGTTTACCGTATGGGTTTTGGTGCTACTCGCGCTGAATCTCGCCAATTAGTTAGCCACAAAGCGCTAATGGTGAACGGTGTTGTTGTAAACATTCCATCTTTCAATGTGAAAGCTGGTGATGTGATCGCTATTCGTGAAAAAGCTAAAAAGCAAGCACGTATCGGCGCTGCACTAGAGATTGCTGGTCAACGTGAAACCCTTGGTTGGGTGAGTGTTGATACAACGAAGATGGAAGGCGCATTTGTACGTCAACCTGAACGTTCAGATTTATCTGCTGAGATTAACGAACAGTTAATCATCGAACTTTACTCTAAGTAAAGTTAACTGCTAAGAGAGGACACAAATGCAGGGTTCTGTAATTGATTTTCTAAAACCAAGATTAGTTGATATCGAACAAGTCAGCGCAACGAGAGCAAAAGTGACTTTAGAGCCACTTGAGCGTGGTTTCGGCCACACACTAGGTAACGCACTTCGTCGTATCTTATTATCGTCTATGCCTGGCACAGCGGTAACGGAAGTCGAAATTGATGGTGTACAACATGAGTACAGCACCAAAGAAGGCGTACAAGAGGATATCCTTGAGATTCTTCTTAACCTGAAAGGTCTGGCTGTTAAGCTTGAAGGTAAAAACGAAGTCCTAGTTAGTTTAACTAAATCTGGCGCTGGTCCTGTTACTGCAGGTGACATCATCCATGATGGTGATGTTGAGATAGTCAACCCAGAACATGTGATCTGTAATTTAACGGGCAACAATGCTGAAATTAGCATGCGCATTAAAATTGAATCAGGTCGCGGTTATGTTCCAGCTTCATCACGTATTCATACTGAAGAAGATGAGCGTCCAATTGGTCGTCTATTAGTAGACGCGACTTTCAGTCCTGTTGAGCGTATCGCTTACAGTGTTGAATCAGCTCGTGTTGAACAGCGCACCGATTTAGACAAGCTTGTCATTGATATGGAAACGGATGGTACGCTTGATCCGGAAGAAGCAATTCGTCGCGCAGCTACAATTTTAGCTGAGCAATTAGACGCATTTGTTGATTTACGTGAAGCAAGTACACCGGTAGTTGAAGACGACAAACCTGAGTTTGATCCAATTCTCTTGCGCCCAGTAGATGATTTAGAGTTAACTGTTCGTTCTGCTAACTGTTTGAAAGCAGAAACGATTCACTATATCGGTGATCTGGTACAACGCACAGAAGTTGAACTTCTTAAAACGCCTAATTTAGGCAAGAAGTCACTAACTGAAATCAAAGATGTTCTTGCATCACGTGGACTTTCTCTAGGCATGCGTCTAGAAAACTGGCCACCTGCAAGCCTAATCGAAGATTAATAGACCAATCATCGACTAACGAATAATAAGGATTAAGTCATGCGTCATCGTCACAGTGGACGTCAACTTAACCGAAACAGTAGCCATCGTCAGGCTATGTTTCGCAATATGGCAAGTTCAATTGTTGAACATGAAGTAATTAAGACTACTTTACCTAAAGCAAAAGAACTTCGTCGTGTAGTTGAACCTTTAATTACATTAGCTAAAACGGATAGCGTCGCTAACCGTCGTTTAGCTTTTGCTCGCACCCGTGATGCAGCGGTTGTAGCTAAACTATTTAATGAATTAGGACCTCGCTATGCGAACCGTCCTGGTGGTTACACACGTATCATTAAATGTGGTTTCCGTACTGGTGATAAAGCTCCTATGGCTTACATCGAGTTCGTTGACCGTCCAGTCGTTGCTGACGAAGAAGATTAGTCTTCTTTCTAAGTAACATTAAAAAAGCCGAACTTATGTTCGGCTTTTTTGTGTCTATAAATAAAGTCGGGTCAGATCAAACTTTATTGTCTGCCAAGTCATTTTTCATCGAATCACTCATTAGCCCTTTGTTTATGGGGTCATAGAATGAAAAATTGAAGTTATTATAAAAGATGAAATTTAACTTTGATCTGACCCGACTTTAATATATTGCTTGAGGCGACGGTTAACCGTGGTTGTAATAAGTGTTGAGAGTTGTTCAAAACAGATCTTACGCACACTCTTTTTTCTACAAACTAGTCCGATCGTTCTACTCGGAATCGGCTCTTTGAACGGAATATATTTAATCCCTGCTTGATGACGGCTGGTTGGAATGGCTAATTGTGGCAGTAGTGTTAAACCATTGTCAGCGCTGATCATATGGCGTAACGTTTCTAAACTGGTTGCTTTAAAACTATTGTCTTCGATTGCCCCCGCTGCAAAACAGAATCCCATTGCTTGATCACGCAGGCAGTGTCCGTCAGCAAGCATTAATAGGTGTTCACCTGAGAGCTTATTAATATCAATATCGCTTTTATTCGCCCACGGATGTGACTCTGAGAGCGCTAGTTCTAGTGGTTCATCGTAGAGAGAATACTGCTGTAAAGATTCCATACTAGGCAGTAGTGCTAGCATAAGACAATCTAATTCACCCTCTTCAAGCTGTTTTATAAGTACATCCGTTTGGTTTTCATGTAGATAGAGCTCTAAATCTGGAAAATGTTGTTTCATCGTCGGAATGATCAGGGGCAGAAGGTAGGGAGCCACGGTGGGTATCAAACCAATATGCAACGTACCTTGCATCGGTTCAGTATGGCTTTTTGCTATCTCTTTTAAGGATTTTGCCTCCAGTAAAATTATTTTTGCTTTGGCAACAATATCTAGCCCTGCTTGTGTGAATATCACCTTACGTGATGAACGCTCCATCAATTGAACATTTAGCTCATCTTCAAGTTTACGTATTTGCCCACTTAATGTTGGTTGGCTGACAAAGCATTTTTCAGCTGCTTTGCGAAAATGTTTTAACTCTTCAAGGGCGATTAAATATTCTAAATCTCTAAAATTCATTTTATTTTCCTTATGAAATTACTTTGGCATAGCTTTTGCTTTATACACCCTGTAACAACATTTTTTTGGCAAGGAGCTTATTATGATGCAATTAATTCAACGTGTAAAAGATCAGCAAGGTCTTACACTGACAATCGCTTGGATGTGCCTTGCATGTGCGACTTTACTGGTTGTGCCTGTTTCCATTATGCAGATGTCGGGGGCTGCCGAGTGGTCACATATATATACACCTTATGTTTGGATTTTGGCACTATTAACAGGATCTTTTCTTATTACACAATGGGTTAATTGGTTATTTGGCTACTTTAAAGCTGAGTTTTGTAAGCGTAAAGCAATAGCGAGTCGTAATATGATGATCCGTCGTTTAGATTTTGAAGAAAAAGCAGTATTACGTGAATTTATCATCCAGCGTAAAAATGTACTCGCATTACCGATGCGTGAACTAGCCGTTAGTAATCTATTAGAAGCGGGGGTTTTATTACCTGCTTTTGAAACACAAGAGATTAAAGGCAGTGCCCGTATTATCAAACTTTCAATTGCGGTTGATGCACGTGAGCAACTGACCCACAAAGTACTCGGGTTGCCTGTCGGAAAATTGACGAAAGAAGAGGCAGAACTACTCAAAGCCGCACGACCTGACTATGCACGCAGTAATTATATTGCTTTGTAGTTCAGACTATTGCTAGTTATTAATAATTAGTCATATTAATAATAATGGTGGAACGTAAAAAAGGGTTTGCAGAGCCAACCCATTCTTATGTCCATAAAATTATTATAAATTTAGTGGAATGACTTATTCAAACAGAGCAAGTCGTTGCTTTGTACCTATCTTACCTTCGCTCTGTTCGTTCTTTCTGCACTTTATTACCATATACTGAGTCCAGCATCGTTAAATAGGGACTGCCCAATAGTATTTTCGGTTTTTTCTCTCTACTGTTATAATACTGAATAATTGTTTGTTCCTATTACTCAGAGAAATTTTATGTCCCCTGAACGTTTTACTCGTATTACAACCATGCTAAATCATCGTCAACCAGAACTAACCGTATTACTTGAAGACGTGCATAAGTCACATAATCTTGCCGCGATTGTGCGTACTGCGGATGCAGTGGGGGTCAGTGATGTACATGCAACCCGTTCAACAAAAACAACACGGGTTTGTGGCATGACGGCGACGGGCAGTCAAAATTGGATAAATGTACATACTCACGACAATATTGCGGATGCGGTTGCTATTTTACGTCAGCAAGGGATGCAGATCATTGCTACCAACCTTTCCGATAGCGCGATTGATTTTAGAGAAGTAGATTACACCAAGCCCACTGCTATTTTGATGGGGCAAGAGAAAACGGGGATCAGTGCTGAAGCACTTGCGCTTGCTGATCAAGATGTCATCATTCCAATGGTGGGTATGTGTCAATCTCTCAATGTTTCCGTTGCTTCTGCACTTATTTTGTATGAAGCACAACGCCAACGGGAAGCTGCTGGTATGTATGGTCAGTGTCGCTTATCAAAGGATGAACAACATAAAATTCTCTTTGAAGGAGGTCATCCTATTTTTACTAAATTATGCAAACAGAAGAACCTCCCTTATCCTCCACTTGATGAAGAGGGACAAATTGATGCGTCTAATGAGTGGTGGCAAGCTGTTCGTGGCACTAAAAAGTAGTGACTTTATTTGAGTCTCGTTTATTAGCGGAGGGGCTACGTGCAATTGAGGGCGAGTCACCCACTCTGTCTACTTGCATTACTGAGAACAACGGATCAGGTTTTGAGACGTTATTACTTGATCGCGCTAAGCTACACGATAAAAAATTACAAATTAGTATACGTTTCACGCATTTTAAAAAAATAACTAAAAACCTCTATACCTTACTGGCATTACTCTTATTTATGCTCGGTACATTAGGGGTCAAAACGATATTGTTTAGTGAGCAATCCACCGAAATAAACTTCTTTTGGGCATTTTCTCTATTTTTTGTTCCTAATGTTTTTATGTTGTTGGTTTGGTTGTTTGTTTTTTTTAAAGAAAATCTTGTCCAAAATAGTAGTTTAGCTCGATTTAGCTTGGCTATTATTAAACAGTTTGAACATCGATTTAATTCAGGATTAACAGAGCAGAAAAATTATGGGTTACTCTTTCATTGCTATTTTGACCTGCATTTCTCTAAACCCCTTGGGCGTTATCAACTTTCAAAATTAACCCACCTGTTATGGCTTAGCTATTTTATCGGGGCGACTTTGATGTCTGTTGTAATGCTTGCTACGCATCAAGTCGATTTTATTTGGCAGACCAGCATATTATCCAGTGACTCTTTTCAAACGTTAACACAATTACTCGCTTACCTCCCACAGAAACTCGGATTTCCTGTACCCTCTATGCTGCAGATACAGCAAAGCCATTTAGGTGTTGAAAGCATTATGGATGCTGAAAATAGGCGCTTAGCTTGGTCAAGCCTGTTGATTAGCAGCTTATTTTTATATGGTTTATTACCACGTTTATTGCTGTTTTTGTTGTTGTCGAAACAACTGAAGCGGAAAATGCAACGATATCGACTTGATCTTAGCTCACTCTATTACGTACAACTACGACAATTATTAAAACCCAACAAAACAACCTTAGGTATCATTGATGCTGATGCGACAAGTGAGGGAATTAAAAAAGAGAGCCACTTGCCTGATCCCGCACATAAAGTGACCGCTTTACCTGAAAACTATTATCCGATTGCCATTGAACTCTCAAGTAGACAGTTCAGTCTCGCAGAAAAACATCTACAACAATATAATATAGATGCCGGTCTCTCTCTGATTAATGTCTGTGATTATCAAAGGCAGCAACAGTTATTGGCAGGTCTAAAAAATAGTCAAAGTAGAACCGTCTGTCTGTATGTGTCATTAGAACGCTTACCTGATCGTGGTTTAAAGCGTTTTATTAGCCAGTTAACCTCATTACCTAATAAACAGTTTCAATTACTGTTACTGATTGAAAAACAACAGAGTAAACAGCGTGATAGTGATTGGTATCAGTTAGCCAGTGAGGTCGGCATTAAGTTAGATAATATCTTACACATTGAAGTGAAGGAGTCTAAAAATGAATGATCTGTCCGTTGCCGTGGTTGGTCATGCTAACGCAGGTAAAACCTCCTTAATGCGCACGTTACTGCGTGACAGCGAGTTTGGTGAGGTTGCTGATCAAGCAGGTACAACCCGTCATGTTGAAGGTGGGGCATTACTGATTGACGAAAGTAAACGTTTAGCACTGTTTGATACACCGGGTTTAGAAGACTCCATTGCATTATTACATATATTGCGTAGCTACTTTAGTGATCAAAATGTTGATGGTATCGAGCGCTTACAATACTTTTTAGCACATCTAAGTGATTACCCTGAGTTGCAACAGGAAGCGAAAGTATTACGCGCTTTGTTGAATAATGATCTTATATTTTATGTCATTGACCTGCGTGAGCCTGTTTTGGGTAAATATCACGATGAGTTAAAAATTCTCAGTTATGCCACCAAACCTGTTATCCCTGTACTTAATTTTACCCAGCAAGGGCAAGACAACATTCAGCTTTGGAAAGAGCAGTTAGCGCGTCTTAATTTCCACGCTTATGTAAGTTTTGATAACGTGCATTTTAAATTTTCTGATGAACTAAAAATTTATCAAAAGATGCAAACGTTATTAACCGATAAAGAAGATTTTTTAGCAGAATTAATCACACTACGCCAACAACAATGGACAGAAACGTTTAACAGTGCCAAGCAGTTAGTCGCAAACCTTTTTATCGAAGCCGCCTCTGTGCGTTATCAGGCAGACGATAATGAAGCGTCAATCAGTGCGCAAATACAGTTATTACAAAGTTCGGTACGCCAAGCAGAAGCGCATTGTGTTAAACAGCTTTTACAGTTATATCAATTTCGCCAAGCTGATCTGCAAAATAGTGAGTTACCTGTACAGCAGGGAGCATGGGAACTGGATCTCTTTTCTGCTGATAACTTGCAAGCGTTTGGTATTAAACTCGGTGGTCATATTGCCAAAGGGGCTGGGGTTGGTATTGCCATTGATCTTGCTGTTGGGGGAATTACGCTTGGTGTCGCCGCATTAAGTGGTGGCGTAGTGGGTGCATTGTGGAGCGTCAAACAGCGTTATTACAATGAGATACAAGCTAAAATAAAAGGCAAACGCTATCTTTGTGTTGATGATGCTACGCTTCAAGTTTTATGGTTAAGGCAATTAACGCTATTAACGACATTACAACAACGTGGTCACGCAAGCTTAGATAAAATAGCCCTTAAAAATGCCATTGAGATAAGTGCAGATAACCTGCCCAACAAATGGAATAGCTACCTGCGTAAATGTCGTGCTTATCCACAATGGTCAGCGCTGAATCTGCAGCAGAGAGGAGTGGCTGGTCCTAACAAACGAGATCAGCTTTTAGAACAACTCATGAGTGAAATATAAGTTACCTTGGTTCTGTGAGCAGATTATATTTCAAATAATAACCTGTAAAGAGCAGTGCTAATGTTACCCCGATTACATCGGTTATTGGAAATGCCCACCAGATCCCTTCAACACCTAACCATTTGGGTAGTATTAAAATCAGTGGCACTAATAACAGATAGGTGCGTGTAGACTCTAGCAACATGGCGGGCAGGGCTTTGCCCATCGCTTAGAAAATAGTGCTACACATCATGCCGCTGCCACGGTGATAAATCCGATAAAGATGATGGACGAGATATTACTGGCTGCGTTAATTAACAGCATTTCATCGCTGAACAGTTGTAATAACCACTGTGGTTTGAAGATCAATAACAGTGAGACTAACGAAGTCCACATAGTGCCGATTAACATAGCGGTAAACAGTGATTGCTTAACACGTTTAAGTTGCCCTGCGCCAAAGTTAAAAGCCGCTAAGGTTTGTAATGCGATGGTCATGCCTAACAAGGGTAAAAACAGCAACATAAAGCTACGAATGATTAACCCGTGTGCGCTAATCAGTAAACTGGCATCTTCTCCTGCATATTGGTTGATGCTAAAAATGATCAGTGCAATGGTAATCGCAAAACCACTGTGCGACAGAAAGATAGGAAACCCTAAACTGACCACCTGTTTATGAATGTTGACATCAAAATGGCATTGCTCACGTAATAGCTGTAAGCGATCTGATCCATCCATTTGTAAACGTACTGCAAGGCTAAATGAACACACCATGGCTAATACCGTTGCCCATGCTGCACCAGCAACTCCCAATTTAAAAACGAAAATAAACAGCGCATCAAGGCAAACATTTAATAGCGATCCTAATAGCATCACTTTCATCATATCTTGTGCTTTTCCTGCTGCGCGAAAGCTTTCAGTGAGTGTGCCAGATGCAAAACTAATGGTTGAGATCAATAGAATAGGGATAAGGTAGGCTTCAGCATCAATTAACAGTGCTTGTGGTAATGCTAATAATTGATAAATCTTAAAGCGTAATAGATTAGATCAGTAGGCTGACACTAAAACCGATGACAGTGGCAAACAATAAGCTACAACTGAAAACGTGGTCTGCTCCCTGTTTATCACCTGCATCTAATCGCTGTGAAATAATGGCTGCCATACCACTGCCAAGCATGGCGCTAATGCTGATGATGATCATATTGATTGGAAATACCGCAGATACCGATGCCATGGCATTAATACCCACGCCTCGGGTAATAAAAATAGCATCCACAAAGCTGTACAATCCATTGATCATTAGAGCAATAATAATGGGTAGAGCGAGTTTAATAAACTGCTCTGGAATAGCGCCACTTAACAGGGGGTTGATATTCTGTATTTGTTTCGTTGAGCTGCCTATTTCTAGGGTTAATTCGGCACTGTTCATCATAGATTCCTTTATTTTAAAAAAACAGAGCAGTGAGTTAAGTTAATGTACTTTAATCAATATGTCTAAGTGAAAAATATCATTGTTATAATCAACCTTGATATAACGTTCAATAACATACTGATAGGTAACAATTAATTGAGTATTGGTTAAATAATCACTTAATATCCACAAGTATAGTTGTTGAATTTCACTCACTTTTCCACAATATTCAATGAGTAAATAACGCCTAGCAGGTTGTGTTCTTACGCACATTCCCGATTTTTTTACCCCGTTAATATCATCAATCACATAAGCTGATTCGTAACGGCACATTTGCTTGGGGTAAGCCAAGCATTATCAAAACAAAAACCTGCACTTTTTCCTGACTCAAGCGGGATATTTTTTATCGCTAACCACTCTCGTATCAATAATTCCACTTGTCTCATAACCTTGGGTGCTGGCAATGGTGCAATAGTGAGTTTCGGTGAGCGTGACCACTTCAATACGTTTTATTTTTGACGTAATCTCTTTGCTCTGCTGCTCTGAGAGGGTGCCATTGTAAAGAAGCGCAGGGCAGATCTCTTTTCCGTATTTGCTACTTCGGCAATGGTTAACGAGGCGGTGATATTCTCTAATACATAATTAATAGTATGGTGTACGCGTTGTTGATCCCTAAGTTGCATCGACTCTCTTCTTGTGAGGTTTTCCTTTCTTTTTATCTTAACAACTAAGTAGAGAGACTGGTTAACGGTTTTTATACCATATGGCAGTAACACTTTATTTATACCTGTAACGTTGGCAACGTCTACTATCAATTGACGACTGATGCGCTAATAACAAAAAAGGATGACGAACTTGAATGCCTTAAAAACGGATACGGTCGTGTCTCACCTTGGTATCCAAAGTCGTATGAGGGAATATCTCTGTAGTGGTGATACTTCTTTCATCTATATCCACAAAAATTGTGGAATAAGCTCTGATTCAACTTTTTGAAACGTACTGCTGATTTTGTTGTTCGATAGTGGGCAAGATTGTAAATACTGTCCTTCAGTAAAGATCATTTTCCACAACTTTGCCCGTTTTATGCGGATGGAAAAGGCTTAACTAAAGAGCAGTGGAGGCGGTATTATGATCAACGTGCAGTAAAAGTAATTATGCATGTATATTCACTATTTATAGGTAACTATTCATTTTTTTGTTTTTTTAATTACCTCTTTTTTTTAAAAAAGTAGCTTTAAAATTAATGCTTGTAGCTTTTTTTGCTTAAATATTCCTCTTTATTGTTACTTTTAATTTTACAATTGTTAAGTCATATCACTTATTACCTAATTAATTGATTCATAATTGGACCTGTATTGTCTCAACTGTTAATTTTATATCGCGTTATAACTGGATAAAACTATAAAAAGGAGATATTTATGCATTTTAAGAGATCACTACTGAGCACTGCTTTATTAACAACAGCACTAATGGGCGCAAGTTTTGTGGCACAGGCTGCCGTCGTGCCAGAGGGCGTTATATTAGCAGCAAAGCAGGAGTTGGTTCGTGGTAATGGTACAGAGGTCGCTTCACTTGACCCACATAAAACAGAGGGCGTGCCAGAATCGCATGTTATCCGTGATCTGCTAGAGGGATTAGTAAATCAAGATGCTAACGGCAAAACCATTCCTGGCATGGCTGAGTCTTGGGAAACAACAGATAACAAAACGTTTATATTCCATCTGCGTAAAGATGCAAAATGGTCCAATGGTGACCCAGTTACCGCACATGACTTTGTTTATAGTTTTCAACGTGCTGTTGATCCAAGTACCGCATCACCTTACTCGTGGTACTACGAAATGACTACTATGGTGAACGCTTCTGAGATTATTGCGGGCAAAAAAGACAAGTCTACGTTAGGCGTAAAAGCGCTTGATGATTTTACCTTTGAGGTAAAGCTACAGAATGCGTTACCTTACTTTGTGATGATGATGGGTCACACTACGGTAAAACCTGTACATAAAGCAACCGTTGAAAAGTTTGGTGATAAGTGGACTAAGCCAGAGAACTTTGTGGGTAATGGTGCGTTTGTAGTGAGCAAATGGGTGGTTAATGAACGTATTGAATTAACACCGAATAAACACTATTGGGATAATAAAAACACGGTATTAACCAAAGTGACTTTCCTACCGATAGAGAACCAAGTAGCTGAGATGAACCGTTTTCTTTCTGGTGAATTACATATGACTAATGAGTTGCCCAATGAGCATTTTAGACGTTTAAAGAAAAAATATCCTGAGTCGGTGGCGATTAAAGGTAACCTATGCACCTACTATTACAGCTTTAATACTAAAAAACCGCCTTTTGATGATGTGCGTGTACGTAAAGCGGTCTCTTATGCGATTGACCGTAATATTATCGCTAACGCTATTTTAGGCCAAGGGCAAAAACCCGCTTACTTCTTAACACCAGAGATCGTTGCTAATTTTAGCCCTGAACTGCCTGCCTACGGTAAGTTGTCGCAAAAAGAGCGTAATGCTCAAGCAAAACAGTTATTAGAGGAGGCGGGGTATAACCAAGCCAATCCCCTTAAATTTACCCTGTTATACAATACCAGTGAAAACCATAAAAAATTAGCGGTGGCGATTGGTTCAATGTGGAAGAAAAACTTAGGTGTTGAGGTAGTGCTTGAAAACCAAGAGTGGAAAACTTACCTCGATACTAAAAAACAGGGTGATTTTGAAGCTGCACGTGCAGGTTGGTGTGGTGATTATAATGAAGCCTCTACTTTTACTTCACTAATGGAAGGCAAAAATACCACGGGTGGTATCCATTACCAAAGTGCAGCTTACGATAAGCTAATTAAAGATGCAATTGAAACAACGGATGAGGCTAAGCGCCAGCAGTTGTATTACGCACAAGAGGCGTTACTTGCAGAAGATATGCCACTTGCACCTATCTATCAGTATGTGAAAGCACGGCTACTTAGCCCTGCTGTGGGTGGTTATGCGGCAAATAATGCAGAAGATAAACTCTACTCAAAAGATATGTATATCATTGCGCAGTAGTTTTGTAATTGCTCAGGCTTAGCTCTGAGCCGTTATCTCTTGCTTGCTGATACAGGAAGAAACGCCTGTATCAGCAAACGTTATTTACCACTTTTACAAATCACACACTGAGTTAAACATGTTTAAATTTATTTTTAAACGGATATTAGAAGCGATTCCAACCATGCTGATTCTAATTACCGTTTCCTTCTTTTTAATGCGTTTTGCACCGGGTAACCCCTTCTCTAGCGAACGTACTCTCCCCCCGCAAGTGATGGAAAACATCAATGCTAAATATGGGTTAGATAAACCTGTTTTTGTGCAATACACCACCTATTTGGGTAACGTACTGCAAGGCGATTTGGGTCCCTCTTTTAAATACAAAGATTTTACCGTTAATGAACTGGTTGCAGATGCACTGCCTGTTTCTGCAAAAATTGGTGTTGTGGCATTTGTATTTTCGCTGATATTTGGTGTCTCTGTTGGCACGTTGGCTGCGTTACGGCAAAATAGTTGGTTAGATTATGCTGTGATGTCCACCGCAATGCTCGGTATTGTGATGCCCTCATTTGTACTCGCCCCAGTGCTTATTTATATCTTCTCCATTGGACTCGGTTGGTTTCCTGCGGGTGGCTGGATGGATGGCTCTTGGCATTATATGGTGTTGCCCGTGCTGGCTATGGCGATGATGTATGTCGCTACGTTTGCGCGTATTACCCGTGGTAGCATGATAGAAGTATTAAACAGTAATTTTATCCGTACTGCGCGTGCTAAAGGGTTGAGTTACCGTTATATCGTTTTGAAACATGCACTTAAACCTGCAATGTTACCTGTTGTCTCTTATATGGGTCCCGCATTTGTGGGTATCATCACCGGCTCAGTGGTCATTGAAACTATTTTTGGTCTGCCGGGCATTGGCAAGTTATTTGTTAATGCAGCCTTTAACCGTGATTATTCGCTGGTAATGGGGGTGACTATTTTAATCGGCTTCCTGTTCATTCTATTCAACGCCATTGTTGATATTCTGCTGGCTTATGTTGATCCCAAAATTCGCTATTAAAGGACTGCTCCTATGATAACTAAAAAAGAAAATGTAGACGCGCTGGAGAAGTTTTCAGAGAACCTTGAAATAGAGGGGCGTAGTTTATGGCAAGATGCCGCTATCCGTTTCAAACGTAATAAAGCGGCCATGGTGAGTCTGGTCATTTTAGCTTTGATCATTCTCTCGGTGATTTTTGCGCCGATGTTAAGTCAGTATGCGTTTGATGATACTGATTGGTACGCAATGCATGTTGCTCCCTCATCGGAGCATCTGTTTGGCACCGATAGCTTAGGGCGTGATCTATTTGTGCGAACCTTGATTGGTGGTCGAATCTCACTGATGGTCGGTGTATTAGGTGCATTCGTTGCTGTGGTGATTGGTACTGTTTATGGCGCGACATCAGGGTTTATTGGTGGCCGTACTGACCGTATTATGATGCGTATATTGGAGATCCTTTACTCTATTCCCTTTATGTTCTTAGTGATTGTTTTGGTGACTTTTTTCGGCCGAAATATCTACCTTATTTTTGTCGCAATTGGCGCAATCGCTTGGCTGGACATGGCACGTATTGTACGTGGACAAACTTTAAGTTTACGTAATAAAGAGTTTATCGAAGCTGCGCATGTTTCGGGGGTTAGTCAGTGGAACATCATTCGTCGTCATATCATCCCAAATGTATTAGGTATTGTGGCGGTTTATTCCACCCTATTAGTACCAAGTATGATTTTGACCGAGTCTTTCCTGAGTTTCTTAGGTTTAGGTGTGCAAGAGCCGATGACTAGTTGGGGGGCATTATTACAAGAGGGCGCACAAACAATGGAATTAGCAATTTGGCAACTCATTTTTCCCGCCACTTTTATGGTACTAACACTATTTTGCTTTAACTATATTGGTGATGGTCTGCGTGATGCGCTAGATCCTAAAGACAGATAAGGCACAAGGAACAGATCATGAATTTATTAGATGTTAAAGATTTACGTGTCGAATTTAGTACACAAGATGGTACCGTCACCGCAGTAAACGACCTGACATTTTCGTTAAACCCGGGTGAAACCTTAGGCATTGTTGGCGAGTCAGGCTCCGGTAAATCACAAACTGTGTTTGCGATTATGGGAATATTAGCTAAAAACGGCACGACCACGGGCAGTGCAAAATTTGAAGGTAACGAGATATTAAACCTGCCTGAAAAAGCGCTTAACAAGGTACGCGCAGAGCAGATAGCGATGATTTTCCAAGATCCAATGACCTCACTTAACCCTTATATGAAGGTCAGTGAGCAGTTAATGGAGGTGCTTATTGTGCATAAAGGCATGAGTCGCAAGCAAGCGTTTGAAGAGTCTGTGGCCATGCTTGAAGCCGTTAAAATTCCAGATGCACGTGCACGTATTACTATGTATCCGCATGAGTTTTCCGGTGGTATGCGTCAACGTGTGATGATAGCGATGGCATTGTTATGCTCACCTAAACTACTGATTGCCGATGAACCCACGACCGCACTGGATGTAACCGTGCAAGCGCAAATAATGGATCTATTAAACGAATTAAAAGATAAATTCAATACCGCCATTATTATGATCACCCATGATTTAGGCGTGGTTGCAGGCTCGTGTGACAAAGTATTAGTGATGTATGCAGGACGTACCATGGAATATGGCACAGTTGATGAAATATTTTATCAACCGAGTCACCCTTACACTGAAGGGTTATTAAAAGCGATTCCGCGTCTAGATACGGTGTGTGAGGTACTGCCGACCATTCCAGGCAATCCACCTAACCTATTATGTTTACCACCTGGCTGTCCCTATCAAGATCGTTGTCATCGTGTTTTAGAGCGTTGTGCAACAGATACACCACCACTCGAGATGTTTGCAGATGGCAGACAACGCGCGTGTTTCTCAGATTGGGAGCGTTGGACAAAATGAGTACAGATATGAACAATCAAAAAGAGCTATTACTTGAGGTTAAAAACCTAAAAGTGCATTTTGATATCCCCTCTAAATCACTTTGGCCGTGGGCAAAACCAAGTCGACTTAAAGCGGTTGATGGCATCGATATTCAGCTTTATCAGGGTGAAACATTAGGGGTAGTAGGTGAATCGGGTTGTGGTAAATCCACCTTTGCGCGTGCAATTATCGGTTTAGTGGAAGCGACCGAAGGACAAGTTATATGGTTAGGGGATGATCTCACCCAACTTTCAAAATCAGCCCGCCGTGAAACACGTAAAGATATGCAGATGATTTTTCAAGATCCATTAGCCTCACTCAACCCACGTATGAGCGTCGGTGATATTATCGCAGAGCCACTTAAAACCTTTTATCCTGAACTGTCCAAAGATGAAGTGAAAGCACAGGTAAAAGAGATGATGGACAAGGTAGGTTTGTTGCCGAATATGATCAACCGTTATCCGCATGAATTTTCAGGTGGTCAGTGTCAGCGTATTGGTATTGCCCGTGCGCTGATTTTAAAACCCAAAATGATTATTTGTGATGAACCCGTTTCAGCATTAGATGTGTCGATTCAAGCGCAAGTGGTTAACCTACTTAAAGAGTTACAAAACGAACTGGGTTTAAGTTTGGTCTTTATTGCCCATGATCTCTCCGTGGTAAAACATATCTCGGATCGTGTTTTAGTGATGTATCTGGGTAATGAAGTGGAGATGGGGGAAACCGCCTCACTGTTTAGCGATCCCAAACATCCCTATACTCGTGCTTTGATGTCAGCCGTGCCGATCCCTGATCCGCATTTAGAGCGTGCCAAGAAGATAGAGATGTTAGAGGGGGAGTTACCTTCACCCATTAATCCACCATCAGGTTGTGTTTTCAGAACCCGTTGCCCGCTTGCAGATGCAGATTGTGCCCAAACGAAACCTAAGCGACAGGGAAACCACGTACATGCAGTTTCCTGTTTAAAAGTGCAGGTTTAAGGCTCTGTTTATCGATTTATGCTGTTGCTGTAAGCAGCAGTATAAATCTGTTTATCAATACCTTTGCCCATTTTGATTTGAACCAAAAATAGCACTTTTAGTCCTATATAAATCAACCACTTGCATTGATTAAATTCTAAAAAATGAGATGTTTTTCATTTTGGCGAAGGTATTGGTTTATCTTTGGTTATTTAAACTAGAAAGCCAAAATAACCACGTTAATTATAATGTTACATTGTGATTTAGCGCCTCAAACAATAGTGATTATCACTACATGTATAAATATATCCTCTTTAAAGCACAACCCAACAAAAGCTAATCTAGATCAATAGTTGACTGTTTTAGTGTGGTATTTTCCTGCCTGAAATTTTGATTTAACATTCCATTAACCTTGTTTGCTACAAGGTTTCTAGACTATAAATAAGGAAAATTATTATGTTTTGTATTCAATGTGAGCAAACAATCCGCACGCCAGTTTCAGATGGCTGTTCTTATTCTCAAGGTATGTGTGGTAAAACAGAAGAGGTTTCAGACCTGCAAGATCTGCTTGTTTATGCGTTGCAAGGCACCTCTTTTTATGCTGAAAAAGCACGTGAATTTGGCATTGTTGATGCTGAGATTGATGCGTTTGTACCGAAAGCTTTCTTTGCTACATTAACCAATGTGAACTTTGAAGCTGCTCGTATCGAGGGTTACGCTTACCAAGCACAAACTTACCGTGAACAGCTAAAAGAAAAATATGAAGCAGCCTGTTTAGTCGCGGGTAAAAAACCAGTTTCCGATACAAAAGTGACGGCTTTTATTTTAGCGAATAGCCGTGAAGCGTTACTTGAGCAAGCTATCAATGTGGCTGTTAACCGTGGTAAAGATCTTGTTTCTGAAGATATCATGGGCTTACGTTTACTTTGCTTATATGGCCTTAAAGGTGCTGCTGCTTACATGGAACATGCTCATATTCTTGATCAAAATAATGAAGAGATTAATGCTGAATTCCATAAGATTTTTGCATGGCTTGCAACAGACTCTGATGATCTTGGACAACTACTTGAAACAAGCATGGCCATTGGCATCATGAACTATAAAGTGATGGAGATGTTAGATCATGGTGAAACCACTAAATATGGCCATCCAGTCCCAACGACGGTTAATGTAAAACCGGTAGCGGGTAAAGCAATTTTGGTTTCAGGTCATGATTTGTGTGATTTAGAGTTAATTCTAGAGCAAACAGAAGGTACGGGTATTAATGTTTACACTAATGGCGAGATGCTACCTGCTCATGGTTATCCGGGCCTGAAGAAATACACTCACCTTGTTGCTAACTATGGTACTGCGTGGCAGAACCAACAGAAAGAGTTTGCTGCTTTTCCTGGGCCAATTGTGATGACATCAAACTGTATTATTGATCCGAATGTAGGGGATTATGGCGATCGGATTTTCACCCGTAGCATTGTTGGTTGGCCGGGTGTTAAGCATATCGAAGATGATGATTTTAGCGCGGTGATTGAATCTGCTCTTGCGCAAGATGGTTTTAAATATTCTGAAATTCCACATGATATTACTGTTGGATTTGGTCGTAATGCATTAATGGATGCGGCTCCTGCGGTTATTGAGCAGGTACGAGCGGGTAATATTAAACACATCTTCTTGATCGGTGGTTGTGATGGAGAGAAAACAGAACGCAGTTATTATACTGACTTGGCTAAAGCAGTACCTGAAGATTGTTTAATTTTAACATTGGCTTGCGGTAAGTTTAAATTTAACAAATTAAACTTTGGTGAGATTAATGGTATTCCACGTCTCTTAGATGTGGGCCAATGTAATGACTCTTATGCTGCCATTCAACTTGCTCTTGAGCTGGCTAAAGAGTTTGACTGTGGTGTGAACGATTTACCGTTGAGTTTGGTGATCAGTTGGTTTGAGCAAAAAGCGATTGTGGTCTTATTAACATTATTAGCATTGGGCATTAAAGATATCCGTGTTGGACCGAGTAAACCTGCTTTCTTGACGGATAACCTTCTTGATATATTAAATGAAAAATTTGCCCTAAAACTGATCACTGATGTTGAATCTGATCTAAAAGCAATGTTAGCAAAGTAATCGTTACAAAATAACTTGCTCTAAATTATTTCCAAAAAACCTTAACGACTGGTTATTTTGAAAACAAAAGATTAAGTAATTTTGAAGCC
>NZ_ATUO01000014.1 GCF_000420245.1 Psychromonas hadalis ATCC BAA-638
GAATCGTTACACAATAACTTGCGCTAAATTGTTTTCAAAAAGCCTTAAGTGACTGGCTATTTTAAAAACAAAATTGCAAGTAATGTTGAAGCCAATCCTAAATGACGGATTTTTTTGAAAACAAAAGCGCAAGTAATTTTGAGGCCGATCCTTAGTGACTGTTAAAGCAATAATATCATGATGATACTATTGCTTCATTTAAACTGAACTTATTTTAGTTTTTAGCGCGTTGTACCGCTTTAAGTGCCTTTTTTTGAGTTCTGTTTTTTTCTAATTGCACTAAAGCATCACTACCGATATGTGCTTGACCACGCAGTGTTGCCAAATGCATCTGCTTTTCTCGCTCTGCAAAACGGTGTTTTTGAGCCTCGGTAATGGAATCAAAACATTGATGGCATGAGATGCCTTTAATGTATTTATCAGATTTTTTATCTTCTTCAGTAATCGGTAAACGGCAGCCATGACATTGATCATATTGCCCTTTTTTTAACTGATGATTAACAGAAACACGATTATCAAAAACAAAACATTCCCCTTTCCACATCGTTTGTGCCTCGGGTACTTCTTCAAGGTACTTCAGTACACCACCTTCAAGGTGATAAACCTCATCGAAGCCTTGCTCTTTTAAGTAAGCAGTCGATTTTTCACAGCGGATACCACCAGTACAAAACATAGCGATTTTTTTATGTTTTTTAGGATCGAGATTTTCTTTCACATAAGCGGGAAACTCACGAAAAGAGGTGGTTTTGGGATCAACCGCATTTTCAAAAGTACCAATGCTGATCTCATAATCGTTACGTGTATCAATCAGTAAGACGTCGGGATCGCTAATCAGCGCATTCCAATCTTGTGGTTTTACATAACTGCCTACCGTGTGGCGCGGATCAATGCCCTGCACACCCATGGTCACAATCTCTTTTTTTAGTTTTACTTTAGTGCGGTAGAATGGGTTGTCTACATCATAAGACTCTTTGGTGGTTAATGCCTGTAAACGCGGATCTGACTTTAACCAGCTAATGACATTATCGATCCCTTCACGGGAGCCTGCGATAGTGCCGTTGATCCCTTCACTGGCCAGCAATAACGTCCCTTTTACCTCATTATTTTTCATAATAGTTAATAACGGAGATTGAATCTCTTGATAGTTATCAAGTGCGACAAAACGGTATAACGCACAAACGATGATATTTGACATGGTATTTCCTCAGATTGCTAACTGGAACGTAAATCCAGCGCTTTAAATAAGGCGGTATTATATTGAGTGATTTATGAACACACAACTCATGAATTTAACAGTGAAGTAACAAATAGGTAACAAGATTGTGAAGTGGCTGATGCATCGCATCAGCCTGATAGGTTAAAGGCTAAAATGTGCCTGGTGGATTTTGTTGAGCTGGGTGGTTGAATATTTTAGTCATTTTTCTTTGCTTGTTAGTATTTATATCACAACTTGCATCTGCAATTTTGACCGTTGGATCAAGTAAATAGCCAGTGGTATATTGATCAACGCAGCGGATGTTGGTGTAACTAAATGCATGGCTCACTAAGTTCTTAACAGTGATCACTGTCGCTAAATCACCAAAGCTATTGGCCATCTCGGTTGTCCATTGGTAAGGTGTGGCGGTGTCATATTGTCCACCAATAATAAGTATCTGCTGGCCCGATAAAATATCTTGCATGGACTTAACATGATCGATAGGGTCGCGTTTAGGTTGCCAGTTTGCGCACATTGCAGAGTACTTCCACATGTATGCCCCATATAACATCGATTGTTGTTCAAATTCAGGCAGACTAGCATTTATCTCTGACTGTGTTAATCCGATTGATTCATCGGTACATACAACGGCGGTGAAAACTTGATTGAATCGTAGATCATCTGCAGTGTATTCACTAGATGACATGCTGTTAAGTTTATTAATCAGTGGTTCTGCTTTATCGTCATCAAGCAATGTGATGAGTTCATTTTTTATTTCAGCCCAGTCACCCCAAGCCTCTCTGCTGACCGTATGAGTTAATGTTGTACTGATGTTTGCCATAGAGAGGTGCGAACCATCATTAGCTGTATATTCATTCGCATTATAGAAATGGCTAATGACTGCTTCATAGCTTTGTTTTTGTTGTGGATTAAAATCTAAGCGATAATTTGCGATCAAATCATTACCTGCTGTAGACGCTTTTTTAAGGTCAATAAAGTTGTCTGAAACAGGTGGCATGGGGGAATCTAAAACCATCGCGCGTACATTTTCAGGGAAATATTTAGCATATAAAGACCCTAGGCGTGTGCCATAAGAGTAACTAAAGAAACTAATTGTTTCTTCACCTAATGCCTTTCGTAATTCATTCATATCTTTGACAATGGTATTACTACCCATATAAGGCGCGACTTGTGTAAGCGTATCATCACAATTACCTGTCGTAGCTGCGAGTGCAATCGCGCAATCCGTCAGTTCAGTTGCAAAAGCACTTTTACCTGTACCGCGTGGATCTAAGGCCACAATATCAAAGTGTTGTAATATTTCATCGGGAAAATCATGGGTGATCATACGTGATGCACCCTGTACTGCTTCACCACCTGGCCCGCCAAAATTAACCATTAAAATACCGATACGGTTATCGGTATCTGATGCTTTATGAATGGCATAGTGCACTTCAACCGTTTCAGCATCTGCTTGGTAATAATCTTTAGGAACCGTTAACATTTTACAAAACATATTATCCGGGCAAGCGGGGATGATACGCTCCCATTGACTCCCTTCTTTATCAGTTGAGTCGGTTGCTGAATAGCTATCGCCTCCACCGCCTCCTCCACCACAGCCAAATAAAATAGTCGATAGGGACAAAGCAAGTATTGAACGGTACATAATAATCCTTTATTAAGTCAGAGAGTTTAATTTCCATTCATATTATCATCTTTAAGTCACCTGCATATTTATTTTTAAGTGTTTTATGTTCTTAAATAGACAAATTAAATACTTAGTCAAAAAAACATCCTAACACCCGCAAATATTGAATTTAATAAGTGTTTTTTCTGTTTGTTGTGCCTCACGCAAAAACGCTATTTTCTGATCGAAATAATGTTCATCTAACCAACCCTTAGCAATTGCAATATCAATATGTAACCCCATTAACCAAAGTTGGCGAATGGAGACCAATATGTCTACCATTGCTAAGTCGTTGTTATTAAGAGGACGATATTGTAAGTAACGTTGTAAAAACGCTTGCCATATCTCATCCTCTTTTTTATCTTGTTTTAATGCCCATTTAAACACCGCTAAATCATAAACACGTAGTCCAAAACCACAGCAATCAAAGTCAAAAAAAGCGAGTTTATTGCCATCATAGTGTGCGTTTCCACCGTGTAAATCACCGTGACAAAAACCAAGGTCTTGTGATTCATTGAGTGCTTGTTGTAGGTGCAAAGAAGCGGTTTTTGCATAGTTTGAAATAAACGCCCAATCATCACCTCTTTCTTTTAAAAAGGGTTTTATTCGTTGCAGTGGCTCGGTAATTAAATGCTTAACATCTAATTTAAAACGCTGAAATTCACTACTGAATTGTTTCGATGCAAGGTGAAGTTGAGCCATATATTTCCCATATAAGGCTGCATTTTCAGTGCTGTTGAATTTAAGCTCTTTGCCTTGAATATAACGAGTTAATATCGCGTAGCGTAACCCCTCAGGCGCATTGATACTGACAATATACTCTCCGTTGTGGGTGACCATCGGATAAGCAACATATAGTCCCTTTTTTTGCACGTGAAGCAACGCATCTAACTCGAATTTTATCTCCTCTAATGTTCGCCAGTTATGGCGATAAATGCGTAATAAAAAAGTGTCTGAAGTGGTTATTACTTTGTAAGAATCATTTAATCCTTGGCACCAAAACTCACAATGTAGGACATTAAGGATTTTAAATTGTGGAATAATTTCTTTTAATAGTGCATTGGCGCTGGTCACAGAATAGCTAACAGGTAGTTGGCGCATCAGATTTCCTTTGAATTGAGACTCTTTTTAGGCATGAGTTGCGACAAAATCGTTATTATATACAAATGGAGGGAAGTAGTAAGGATGATTAAATTAGGGATAATAAAAAAATGCCAAGGTACCTATACGTTGGCATTCAGATTTTATGATTTATGACTGAACTTATTTTTTAGTGACAAAAAACGAGGGTGAGAAAACAGATACACGACGGTTTTTTGCTTGGCCTTCTTTGGTTTGGTTATCTGCAATTGGTGCTAATTCACCTTTTCCTGAGTAGGTAATACGATCAGGGTTGATGGAGAACTCTTTTATTAAGTAATCACTTAATGCTTTAGCGCGTTGCTCTGAAAGCTTTTGATTACTTGCTTCAGGGCCACTTGAATCGGTATGTCCAACAGCAACAATTGTTGCTTTAGGGTGCTCTGTTAAGTGTTTAATGATGGGTTGTAATTGTTCAATTGATGCTGCAGAAAGAGTATTACTTTGAGAGTCAAAATAAACTTCTGCTGTTTGGTGAATAATTTCAATCGCTTCTTCTTTTATTTTCTCTACGGCAGGTGCAATAATAGTGGCCTCTATTTCTTCAGCAATAGGTTCCTCTTTTGTTACCTTAGGTTTTTCAGTGATGGGTGCATCTTTAACGATAACATTCTCACTTTTACCCCAGCTATAGACCAATCCAAGTGCGACTAAGTGAGTATCCCAACCAGACGTATAGGCTTCATCATTTAACGTTAGGTTGTGGTAAAATTGGTATTCTAAGCGCGCAGAAAGATTCGAGCTAAAGTGGTGTTCGATACCTAGCCCTAGTGTGCCATCAATATCTTTTTCTTTGAGCCCTGAAAGCTGTTTCTTGCCTTCGGTTTTATATGCAAAACCACCCGCTTTAACAAATAGGTCTAATGATTTACTGGCTTGCCAAGTAAATTTACCAACGAGCTCTAGTGACTCATTAGTGATGTTCGCGTGATCACCTATTTCAACTTTTCCTAAATAGGTATAGCCAGTTTCTAAAGCAAACCAATTATTGATGTTGTAACCTAAAAATAATCCACCAGCCAAATTCTTATTATCAATATCTGCATTTTGAAATTGGTTTTGCTCAAAATCACTATAGTGTGTCGCTCCAATTCTAGCCCCCGCATACCAAGTGTTATCAAGGTCATTTGCTACTGAACTTCCTGCAAACAATAGCGCACCTAAAACAGCAATTTTTTTATTCATTTTATTCATCCTTTTTTTAGATTAATATCTAGTGCAATTTATGGGTGCTCCATAAATTTTTATCACATATAAAGCAAGACATTACTTCATTTTCTTCATTTTTGATAGTAAGTTAGTTTCTCTTCTGTTTTTCCTGTTAACCTTTGATACTGGTACACCAACGAGCTAATTAATGAACTACCTTGCCCACTTACATATTGCTGAACATACACAAACCAGTTTATTGGGGAATTTTCTCGGTGATTTTGTAAAAGGTAACCCCGATGGATTATTTAACCTAGAAGTGGTGAAAGGGATACGTTTGCACCGTTTTGTAGACAGTTATACTGACAGTCACCCGTTAGTAAAGTCGGTTAAACCCCTGTTTAAAAAAGAGTTGCGTCGATTTTCTCCGATCACGTTAGATATGTTTTGGGATCATTGTTTGGCGAAACACTGGCATAAATTTCATGAATATTCATTGGTGGATTTTTCGTCACAAGCGCAAGTGATGATAAGCCAAGAAACAGCGCTGTTATCACAACCATTACCGGCAAGGTTTGAAAAAGTATCACGCTTAGTTTGGCAAGGTCGGTGGTTTGAGCATTATAGAGACATTAAAAATATAGAGTTCGCTTTGCAACGCATCGCGTCACGGAGTCCACGTATCGCACCATTAGCGGGTACTTTTGAAACATTAATTACGCATTACGATCAGTTAAGTGATACGTTCTTTGAGTTGTATCCTGACGTACTCGTTGCTGTGATGGCACAAACAAAAAAGGAGACAAAATAGTCTCCTTATTGTATCAATTTAATTTATTGAATTTAATCTTTAAACAAGTGCTTAATGTTTTCAAGATCACTCTTGCCATTAAGAATCTCTTCAATACTTAAACCAGACACTTCATGCGGAAAGACTAACCACTCTTCTGATTCATGAATATAATAATCTGGCACCATCTCAACCGCTTTATTTTTCGGTTTGTAATAAGGGGTTGCGATACGCACGTCACGTGGCATGTTGAGGCGCATTAATTCGGTTAACTTTTCTTTTAATGCCACCACACTACGACCAGAATCAAACACATCATCAACGATTAATAAGCCGTCATCAGCATTGGCATTTTCAATAATGTAATGTAAACCATGCACTTTGATGGTTTTACTCTGCTTGCCAATGCCGTAATAAGAGGAAGTACGCACTGCAATATGGTCTGTTTCTACCTTTTTGAAATCAAAGTATTCTTGTACAGCGATACCGATCGGTGCACCCCCACGCCAAATACCAACAATAAATTGTGGACGGAAACCACTTTCATAAACTTGTGCCGCTAAGCGAAATGAATCTTCCAGTAGTGTTTTCGCGGTGATAAATACTTTGTCTGACATAGTGCCTCCTGTTAATTGTGCGCAAAGTCTAGACTAACGTCACAAAAATACAATGACTAATATCAATCCTCTGCACTATTGAAGTTTAGCGCAAGAAGTAGGTTAAACTGATTATCTCTTTTATGTGTATTTCAAGGAATTTAATGTCCACTTCGGTTCCCTATGATCGTTTTGCTCAAGTGCAGTTAAAATTGCAAACGTTATTAAAAGAGACGGTCACCAGTACCCTGTTAGAAAATCGCATTCCCGTCTCTGTGGCAGATAAGTTAGCGCGACAAGTGGCTAATAATCTCGATTTAGCCCACTTTTATGACATTATTGAACAGAATATTCAAGATACTCGCTTCCCTAAACAACGTGTTTTAGATCGTACCATTGTGCATATGTTTGAAATTTTATATCGTAGTGTCAATGTCCCTTTATCTGCAAAAGATGCCACTAATGAGAAAGAGTTCTTTAGTATTGTACCTCGTGGTGAATGCTTGGATCTGTTTCTACAGTTAGTTAAAGAGTACTGCATGGGAGATGCTGAGATAGAGAAACATACTCAGCAGATAGAGCCAATGATTGAGGAAAATTGTAATGATAATACGATTGATTGGGAAGCTATCTATGCCAGTGCAAATTTTAAGGTTTATTTAGAGGGGTTATTAAAGCTTATTTTAAGCCGTTTACGTAAAGATCAAAAACCTATTCCCGCCCTTGAAAATAAGATGCCACTTAAATACCAACCTTATCGCATTAACTCTTTTTTAAATCAGGTCTGTTTAATGTGGGAAAAAAAGCAATAAACTCACGTTTATCGCTTAAAGCGCAACAAATTTTCTACGCAAGCAGTGGCATCTAATGCGCTATTTGTGTCGCCTTGTACTAATGCTTGGTTGATCACCCCCTCTTTTAATAGACAGAGGGTATTAACAAGAAACTGATTTTTTTCAGGGTTTTGTTCAAAAGCGTTAATATGCGTTTGGATGATGTTTTTTATCGCTTCTTTGTGAGATTGGCAGGTGGCATAAACAAGTTGGTTTGATTGTCCGTATTCAGCACAACTATTATTAAAATAATCACCTCTAAAGTTACCTAAGGTGGTATCTCGATGATTGATAAAATCATCTAATAGCTCAAACAGTGCTAACAGTGCATCTTTACCAATTTCAGCTTGCTCAAGTTTAAATTTAAGGTGAGTGAGTTCTAACTGATCGCGGTAGATAAGGGTGGCAATAATTAACTCATCTTTACTAACAAAATGGTTGTAGAGGGTCTTTTTGGCAATCGATGCTGTTTTGATTATCTCATTAATGCCCACAGCATGAATTCCTTTTTGATAAAACAGTGAAAAGGCGACTTCGATAATGTGACGTTTTTTGTTATTCATATTAAACTACTCTCAATTGATATTTATTAACTATAGACCAACTTGTCTACTAAGGGCTAATTGATGAAAATTGCAATCATTGGTTTGGGAGATATTGCTCAAAAAGCATATCTACCTATTTTGACTCAGATTGAAAAGTTAGAGTTAGTTTTTTGTACGCGTAATCCCGTTACATTGACTAAATTGGCTAAGCAGTATCGAATTCAGCAGACCTATCAAGACTATCGCAAGCTTAATAAAGCTAATATTGATGCGGTAATGATCCATTCTAGTACCGCTTCACATTCAGAGATTGCAAGCTACTTTTTACAGCTGGGGATCCCGACGTTTGTCGATAAACCGTTAGCTAATAATGCTTTTGATTGTGAAAAATTGTATGAGTTAGCCGAGCAGAAACAGACTCCACTTTACATGGGATTTAACCGTCGTTTTATTCCGCTTTATCAGCAACACCTGCATAACGAACCCTTGCTTTCGTTAAGATGGGAGAAGAATCGTTTTGATCTCCCTGGAGAATTACGTACTTTCATTTTTGATGATTTTATTCATCCCCTTGATAGTGTGAATATTTATGCTAAAAATAGCATTGAAGATATTAATCTTATTACCCAGTTTAAAGGAAAGCAACTTAGCCGTTTAGATTTGCAATGGCAACAGAACGGTACGCTGTTGCATGCTTCTATGAATCGTTTATATGGCACTACCAACGAAATTGTTAGCTTTAATTACCAGAATTGCAGTTATCAATTTGACTCTTTTGTATCGGGAACAAAATGGCAAGCGAATCAACAAACAACGTTACGTTTAGCAGACTGGACACCAATGTTAACCAGCAAAGGTTTTGCCGATATGATCGATGATTGGTTAAAAGTGGTGGCAATGGGCAAATTAGACGGATCGGTTATCAAGCGTAATTTAGCAACGCATCAATTGGCGGAAGCGATTTGTCAGAAACTTGTTGCCCAGAGAAAAGGAAAAAGCTGATGCATTTTTGCTTCTCCATTACTGCACACGGTTTTGGTCACGGTGCAATTTCATGTTCAGTGATCAATCGTTTGATGAAATACCACCCGCACATTAAAATATCAGTGATGACACGGTTGCCTAAAAGTTATCTTGATTCACGTTTGATTGCTGAGTTTGATTATCATTCGATTGGTTTTGATTTTGGTATGTTGATGGCATCACCGATTGTAGTGGATGTGCAAAACAGCCGTGATAAATACCAAGCTCTTTTTGAGAATTGGCAGTCCTTTGTTGATCAAGAGAAGCAACTATTAATAGAGATAAAGCCCGATAGAATGATCAGTAATATCTCTCCCATCAGCCTTGATGCCGCTTTGCAACTTGGTATAAAAACAGCCTCCGTTGCGCCTTTTAATTGGGCGCAAATATACCAACGTTATTGTTTAGATGAAAGCCAACAAACCCAGTCTGTCTACCAAAAGATGAATGCTGTATATCAAGCGGTGGACCAAGTGTTTAAACCACTGCCTTTTGTGCCATTAGATGACGGTAGTGAGATAATCCTCGCCAGTATTAATGATCAACCGCAAGTTGATTTAGTCTGCTTGTTAAAGTTATTACCAGAAAATACAAAAAAAATAGGGTTAATAGCGCTGGGCGGTTTACCTTTTCCCTTAGATTTGACTCGCTGGCCAAAAATAGAAGGGTTACATTGGCTGGTAGATCAAACTATCCTGACTGCACGTAGTGATATGAGCCAAATAGGTCTGTTAAACATGCCTTTTTTACAGCTCGTTGCATCAGCTGATTTGATCATTACTAAACCCGGATATGGTACCTATTGTGAAATCGCTTCACTGGCAAAGCATAAAAAAATTAGAACGATCAGTCTCGAACGTCCAGATTGGCCAGAAACCCCTTATCTGAACCATTTTTTATCTGAGCGTGTGCCGTTTGTTGAAATTGATGCGTTGCAATTAAGCACAGAGGCTTTAAAAACTGTTATAGAGAATTTAAGCCAGTTAGATTACCCCAATGAGTTACTTTGCGAAGATGGTGCAATGCAATTAATTAAATTTCTACTTAGATATTAATCAGATAGATGAAATTACTGATCCTCGCTCACTATTTCTCCAAAAAATACTGGAAATTTTGTTGTTTTTTTACTATTTTATATTTATCATATACATCTAATCAATCACTCATTTGGATGTTTAAATATTGTAGCTAGAAAAAGGCAAGTTAAGGGAAACCTTAATACGCAAAGCCACCGGCCTGTCGACGTTAGTCTATGGTAGCGGAGTTACCGAGGCGATAATTGTTATTATATCCCTCCACTTTTAAAATAATACAATGTCACTGAACGCTGAATGATCACTTTTGTGGAGGCAAAAATGAATCAGCAACTTAGCTTTGTAAACAAATGTTACCTTACTTTACTCGCCTGTTTATTGCTCAACTCGATGGCTTTTGCCGAAAGCTTACAGATAAATTGGGCAGATAATTCCGATAATGAAGATGTTTTTATTGTCGAAAAGCGTTTTTTGCAGAGTGATACTTTCCAGCGTATTGCAGTCCTTTCTGAAAATACCACGCATTATAATGATGCTGATGTGAACATTGATGAAACATATTGTTATCGTATCAGTGCGTTTAATCAAGCAGGGCAGAGTATTTCAAGTGAATCATGCATGAAGGTGACTGAAACATCTTCATCGCCATCTTTGCCTTCATCCCCCTCCACACCAGCTCCCTCTTATCCTGATTTTGTTGAGGCGTCTGGAAATATGTCGATATCCCATCAATTTATCGCAAGACCTGTAGATATAGAAATAGGAGATAAAGAGTTCTATTCCTTTAAAAATAATGCGTTATATAACGATTGGTACAGCGAAGATGAGATATTTAATGTGAATTTTTACGTAAATGAAGGCCGTGTTGGGCATCATGATCTCGATTATTTTAGCTTCCAGCAACAGGGTGAGGAACTAGAAAACGGCTATGCGAGCATGAAATTTAATACAGAAAATAGCCTGTCTTTTGTTCTACAGGGAAATGGGAGCGAGCAAATTGCAACCTTATATATGAAAGCGGGCGCTTGGAGCAGTGATGCCTCCAGTATTATTGTGACTGTGGGTGATGAAGTGGAGGTTATTACATTGCCAAAAGGCTACAGCTGGTTTTATTTTTCTGTAGATATTGAGTTTGATGGGACAGCACCCGTTACTATTACCACGGACAGTGAGCGAGCTGGTTATAGCTCAGTGATGTTTGCTGGGTTGGTATTGAACAATGAAAATAATGCCAATGTAATTAAATATGCCTCTATGGTAGATGTGGATAGCAATTTTGGCGATAAGATTGATATTAGTGAAATGAAGTTTATGACCTCGCGTGGTGAAACTGGCAATGAAGATAACTCGGGTGCGAGCATTGAATCTTTAGATTTTTATGGGAAAGGTAAAATATATAATAGTCGCTATGTTTATATTAACCCTAACGGTGAAAATTACACTGGTTATCGATATATGGGCTGGAGCGAGTCAAATGGCGTAGCGATAAAACTGAAAAGCGCAGAATCTCAAGTTAGCAACGTCTCTCTTTACTTTAAAACAGGTATTTGGAGCCATGAGGCTAGTTTTGTAGAGCTGATGATTAACGGAGAAAGTCAGTTAATTGAAATCGCTAAAGGGTATCGCTGGTATTATATGAAAGTTGATATTGAATTTGAGGGGGAATTAGATCTTGACTTGCATCCATATGAGCAAAGAGGGGGGTATAGCGCACTGGGGTTTGCGGGGTTAACACTTAATTAATCAATAATCACAAATAAAAAAGCCGAAGTAGCGATAGAGATAGTCTTCGGCTTTTTAGTTTCTACTGTTTTAGATTAAGCTTGTTTTTTACGACGAGCAGCACCAAAACCAACTAATGCAAGACCTAGTAGTGCAATTGTTGCTGGAGCAGGAACTGCTGAAGCTGAGAATGTGAATTTACCATTTTCAATACCAGTTGAATCATCTGCAGAGAATGTCCATGTACCAGCAGTATCAGCATAACCAACACCTTTTAAAGTACCTGAACCCGCCAGGCGGATAAAAGTGGTGTCTGCTTGATTTAAAGTGATAGATTCCAAATCAAATGTAAATCCACCCACAGCCCATAGTGGACCTTGTAACACAAGAGGAGCGAATGAAGTGATGTTGTTGAAAGTAACAGGTGTCAATACGTTAAGTGCTTGGTAATCGCCAGCAGCAAGAAAAGTAAATCCAGCAATAAAATTTAATGATGTTACTGCATCTTTATTATTATTTAATGTTGCTTCTGCAGCGCCAAAAAAATCTAGTTTACCAGTAATCTCTTCAAGAGCTGGAGTAGCAAATGTAGATGTTGATGCTACTAAAAGTGTCGCCGCAGCAACAAGCTTTAAAAGTACGTTTTTCATGTTAATCCTTGTTTGAGTTGTTTTCCCTAACGGGGTATTTGTTTTAGCTCAAGAACAACCTGAACCTGTTTGTATATAAGCATGTAGTGTGCCAATTTTTTATTTTGTTGTTTTTCAATTGGTTATGTATTTAATGTGGATTTTTGCACCCTGTGATGTAAAAGTATCCGTCACTTCTTTAGGTGCGTTATATCAGAGATAAAATATTTTTATGATTATTATTTATTAAGTGAGGTGGCTAAAGAAATAAAGAAAAAAGGATATAAAAGTAATAGTTATCTCATAGAATGAGGAGGACGGGTATTGAACCTGTTTGCTTCTCACCATATAATTCCAGTGTATAGGCATATGGATATTATTAATTTTGGAGTTTAGATGCATAGGTTTTCATGGATGAAGCAAGTAATTACGTCTGTTTTTTTATTACTGTTTTTATCAGCGTGTATTGAAAGTGATTCAGAACCCTCTCCCCCTCCTAGCTTGGGAACGTCAGGTGAGGAACAAGCTGAATTGATAACAAAAGAAGAACCTGTAACAGCACCACCTGTTGCAGTACCACCTGTAACAGCGCCACCTGTAACAGCGCCACCTGTTGCAGTACCACCTGTAACAGCGCCACCTGTTGCAGTACCACCTGTAACAGTACCACCTGTTGCAGTACCACCTGTAACAGCACCTGCTATCGTAGTCGCGCCGGTATTAATTGAGTGGCTTGATAATTCTGATAATGAAGATGGTTTCATTGTTGAGAGAAAAGCAGAAAGAGAGGCTAGCTTTACAAAGGTGAATTATCTTATGCCTGATGCAACTCATTATATAGATGATAGTTTATTAGCTGGTATCTATTATTGTTATAGAGTGATTGCTTTTAACCAAGCGGGTAGTACTTCGTCCGATGAAGTTTGTATTGATGCACTTTATAAATAAGTGTTTTGTTTCATTTTAAATGAGATGATTATCACGCCAACTACGCTCAGTTCTGCAATAGGGAGCTAACAAAAAAACTTAACTATTTCAGCTTTTTTTTCATCGTAGCACTTATAAAATAATCGTTTTTGCGTAGTTTAAATGGCTTCAGTAGACACTGAAGCCATTTTTCAATATGAATTAACTAAAGATCTTTTACCTCTAACCAATGTTGCTCAATGTCTATATTACGGGGAGCTAATTGATGCGCTTGTTGAATCAGTGTTTTCGCTTGCTCTATGTTGCCCGACTTATATAAAATCCAACCATATGTATCGACTATTGCCGCATTTTTTGGGGCGAGTGTAAACGCTCTTTCAGCCAGTTCGGTTGCTCGATTGTTATTTGTGATGAAATATAACCATGCTGCATTATTCAGGCTTGTCAGGTTATTGGGGTCTTGTGCTAGTATTTTTTCATACAACGCTAAAGCACCTTGTTCATCTCCTTTTTTCTGTAATAGCAGGGCGTTGTTGAGAGCCACAAATAAGCTTTCAGGTGCTTGCTTTTGCCACTGTGCTAAAAATAGCACCGCTTGCTGTTTATCCCTCTGTTGAAGTAGTGCATAGCGTTTTCGTGCCACTTGTTCATTGTGAGTTACCTGCCATTCTTCCTGTAGAATGTTGAGAGCTTTATTGGGATCATTCTCTGCTAATGCAATCTCTGCTTTATAAATTGAGATGATAGGGTTGTTAGGTAAGATGACTTCAACTTGTTTTATGACCTTTTTTGCCTCGCTTAACTGTTTCGATTCAATCTCTATTTTTGTTAGTAATATTAATAGTAAAGGATGCTCTGGCGTACCTTGCAGTGCAGTTAAGGTGATTTTTCTCGCTTTATTAAACTCTTTGTCGGTCAGGGCAAGAATAGCGCGCTGATAATCTATCTTTTTCTGTAGGTCGGTTAAATAGGGCTGTAGATTATTTAGCAATTGCTGTGATGCTTGCTCTATATGCACTGCTGCTTGCTGTATATTGCGTTGTTGTAGCTGGGCGTCAGCTAAAACAAGTGCCAAAATAGCGGGATCGTGGTTTTCTGGCAATCGATTATGGGCTTGTTCAATATCTAACGCTTGTTTGATTTGGCTAAACACAAAACCTTGATAACCTTTTAGCTCTTTAGGGTGAAATAGAATGATATTTCGATAAGCGCTTTGTGTTGCTTGCCAGTTCTGTGCCTGTTGTTTGCTCTGCGCTAGTCCATATAATCCTGTTAAATTATTTTCTTGTTGTGCTAAAACCGCGCTGAAAAGCTTATCGGCTTGCTGATACTGCTTACGATATAGTTTGTATTTAGCGATAAGTAATTGTGTTTCTAAACTGTTGTTTTTGGTTGTTTGCAGTTGCTGTATATACTGTTGTGTCGCTTTGTCTTTTTTAAGAAAGATTAATTTTTTCAAATAAGCGGTTTGCAAGTGGATATTAGTCGGATTGTTTTTTAACGCGTTTTGTAAAATAGCGTGTGCTTTTTCATGATCGGCAGGGGTTACCTTGCTGTAATAGTTCGCAGACAAAAGCGCTGCTTTATCACTGTTGGGAAAAAGTTTTTCAATCCTGTTTAAGGCAAATTTTGCTTTATCAAATTGTTGTTGATCCATGGCCGCTAATAGATACAAGGTTAATGTTTCGTAGCTGTTTTCGGTTGCAATTATATTTTCTAGCATGGTTAAAACAGCCGCTGAATTATCAAGTTTTAGCTGTGTCATTGCATACAGTTGTGTCAATTTTGCGGAGTTTTTTTCTGGATCAATAATGCCATTTAAGTATTTTTGAGCACCTTTAAGATCTCCCTGCGTATAGAGGATCACACCATATAAGGTCAATGTTTTTTTATGGCCTGGTGCGATTTTTAATATCTTATCAAGTGTTTGTTTAGCGAGTTTGAACTCTTTGTTTTGGTATTGTTTTGTCGCCTGTGCATAATTTTGATTGATAGACGCGGCTTCTGGAAATTCATCGGCTAAAATTCGAGAATACAGCAGCGCTTCTGAACTGCGTCCTTGTGAGGTTAATACCTCTGTCAGAGCTTGCAATATGCTAATACGTTCAGGGGTGAAGATATCAGAAGAGGGGATCACTGTGAGTGCGAGTGAAAGTGTTTTTTCTGCCTCGCGAAAATTATTTTCATTAATCAGCAGGTAACTTTTTAATATTAATGCTTCACTATTTTTTGCATCGCTATTAATGGCGCGATTGAGTAGTGAGATGGCATCTGGTATATCATTTGCGAGCGCAGATATCTGCGCTTGCCCAATGAAGGCATCTGCTTGGTATTTTGATTGTTTTTCTAGCGTTTTAAAGAGTGCTAATGCTTGCTCAAATTTTTGTTCACGCAAGTGTATTTGCGCTTGCTCTTTCATTAATCGATAGGGTTGTCGTTGTAATACATCGTTATTTTCTTCAATTAATCGTTTTGCAGAGATGAGCTTATTTTCTTTTTGATAAGCTTCTAACAGTAAAAAATAGTACTCACTATTTTTACTGTTTTTATACTTTGTTAAAATAAAACTGGATGCTTCTGGTTGCTCTAGTTGCAGGTAGATTTTGGCAAGCATAAGGTACCCATCAACTTGTTCAGGGTAAGCCACAATAGCATTTTTAGCAGCCACTATAGCCGCTTTAAACTGAAACTGTTCTAAATAGCTTTCCCCTTGTTGTGTATATTGGTTTAAAGGTGCTTTTTGTGGCGCTGTAGGCTCACCACAAGCGGTCAAAAGCACACTGCTAGCGAGTATGATTGCTGTGAGCATTTTTTTATTATTAAATCGTGTTTTGATAAAGTTCATAATCGTTCCATCTGTATTGCTTACGTTGTTAAAATAATCACGAGCTCATATTGTATTTTTTCATTAAGTCATAAAGTGTTGGTCGGGTGATGCCCAGTGTTTTGGCTGCTGCTGAAATATTGTTATCACTAGCGATAAGTGCTTGCTTGAGGGCGCGAACCTCGGCATTTTTTCTGATCTCTTTCAGATTAAGAGCGCTACTCTCTATCTTGCTTAAACCAAGATCTAATGCGCTGATATATTTTAGCTCACACATGATGGTGGCGCGTTTAATTTTATTTTCCATTTCACGTACATTGCCAGGCCAACTGTGGTTTTCAATGGCATTGATGGCATCTTCAGAAAAACCAATAATATTGAGTTTTTGTTTTTTGACAAATTTATTGAGTAGATATTTGGCGAGTAATATCTTATCTGAGCCTCTATCTTTTAGTGCAGGAATGTCTATCTGTATCTCGGAAATACGATAAAAAAGATCTTCTCGGAACTCTCCTGACGCTATCATCTCATCAAGATTTTTATGTGTTGCACAAACAATGCGTGTATCAATAGCAATCTGTTTACGACCCCCGACACGTTCGATAACACGCTCTTGTAAAAATCGCAATAGTTTTGCTTGTAAATGCAGGGGCATATCACCGATTTCATCAAGAAAAAGTGTGCCTTTGTGCGCCTGTTCTATTTTACCAATAGTGGTTTTTACTGCGCCTGTAAATGCGCCTTTTTCATAACCAAAGAGTTCACTTTCAATTAAGTTTTCAGGAATTGCAGCACAATTAATCGCGATAATATTATGCTCTTTTCTTGGGCTGAGTTGGTGCAGAGCGTTAGCAAGCACCTCTTTTCCTGTCCCACTGTCACCGAGCAATAAGCAAGATACGTCAGTCGGGGCTACTTTTTCGATCATTTTACAAATTTTAAGCATCTTCTCGTCGCTGGCAATAAGACCATTTAACATCGATTCTTGATGTTGGCTGAGGTGGCGATTTTTCTCTTCTAAATCATGTATGTGAAAGGCGCGTTGTACAATAAGATCCAATGTATCGGGGTCTACGGGTTTCGCATAAAAGTCATAAGAGCCTAGTTTAATCGCCTGCATTGCATGTTGATTACCCTCATTGCCGGTCATGACAATCACTTTCATGTGTGGATTAAGGTGTAATGCTTGTTGTAGTAGTTCAAAGCCCTCTTTTACGCCATCTTCATCAGGGGGTAATCCGAGATCTTGAATCATTACTTTGGGCTCATGTAAGCGAATGGCGGCCACTGCATCTTTTTGATTGGCCGCCACCACTACTTGATAATCAGAGAAGTGCCATTTTAATTGTGTTTGTAGCCCTTTATCATCTTCGACAATTAATAGGGTTTCTGCTTTAGTTTTCATTAATAACTCCTCTTTAATGGCTAAAACGAACAGTGGCAATTAGCCTTGTTTCGTCATAACCATTCATTTGTTCATTATTTAGCTGCTCTTCGTACTGTGCCGTCAATGAAAAAGTTAGTTTGGGATGGAAACGGTACTCACTTGATAAGCTAGTTAACCACTGCTGTTTATCAAACTCTTTTTCGATATATGTTTGGCTATAACTGGCGCTAAAACGTGTTGTTAATAGTGCCGTATGTTTCCAGCTTAATTGTGTGCTAATACCACTACGAGGCTTTACTTCACGTGTTATTAGTGGCGTTTCTTGTTGATAATAGAGGCTGTTGGTATTAGTGAATCGGGCATTGAATGCAAAGAAGTTGTGATCTAATGACACTCTATCGATCCAAAGTAGCTGCGTACCATCAAAATTAATATCGCCACTGTCGGGGGTGTCTTTTCCTAAACCAAGAGATGAATCGGTTAATTCACGTTGCACACTTAAGCCAAGAGTGTTTTTCTGAAAGCGGTAATGATAACTAAATTGAAATATTCCACCCTCTTCATAACGATTTAGAATTGCTAAACGGCTATAACCTGCTTTTGCTAGGTAACTTCCGTTTCTTAAGTTGCCAGCGAGTGACATATCAACATTTATTTGTTCATAGGTGAGTTCGTAGAGTAAAAAATCTACTTCGCTGTATTGACTGCTTAACCGATAGGTCATTTTATTGTTTAAATCATGATACCAAGAGAGACTTAACCCATTACGGTCAGTATTTTGCTGCTTGTCATCACTTAATCGAACCGCTGTATAGGTATAACGGGTTTCAAAGCCCGCGCGTTTTGAGTAGGGTAGACGCCACAGCGGACTCACGGTAAATACATCACGATTACCATTGTTGTTTGGCAGGTCAACACCTGCTTTATCTAGCAGATAACTGTGTCGAAAGTGGCTAAGATCTAAGAGTAGATTCTTGCTAAATATCTGCTGGCTAATGGTTAAGCTACCCGCAATATCACTTTCATCTTCAATATCTGCTTCGCTGTAATGTGAATAATAGAGACCGTAATCTAATAGGCTATTGTTAGTGGCAGTGTGGTTTTGATAACTAACATTTAGATCGACTCGCTGCTCATAACCCGATTTTTGATTAGTATTTGTTTTACGAATGTTATCACTATGTGTGTGTTCAAAACCGAGTGAGATAGAACCCTCCCTTACTGAAGAGGGCATGATCTCTGCGTCGATATAACCCGTTAATAATAACAGGCTAGCAAAAGAGACCAGCGTAATTGAACGATTCATTTTTATACCCATGTTGCCTCAAGGTGCTTTGTCAGGCACAAGCTCGGTAACCAGAGCAAGGCGCGATATGAGCGAATGTATTCCCTTTGTGATTGTTGCAACGCCGGGCTGGTTTTCGAGCTTGCGCCCCGAAGGGCAAGGTAACTCGCACCAATTTGTGTCGTTATTAAATCTCGACTTAGCGCGACTCGGCTTCAATTTCATGCCTTGCATCTTGGCGCAATTTCCCTTGCTGGCTTGGCACTTTGAAGTATCATGGGTATATATCTTTATCATTGATTATTAAACACTAAACCGGCAAGTTTATCTTTACCAATGGTATCAATACCCGCTTCTATCTGTGCGTGATTAGATTTTCCATAACCGACAACCAAAATCGCCAAATCACAAATTGAAACCAATATTTGGCTTTCTGCATATAAACCAATCGGTGGCGTGTCCAAAATAATAAAACGATCGGGATAACGTGTCTTCACTGATTGCATGAAGGATTCCATCTGCTCAGATGAAAAATGTTCGGCCGCGTTAATAACATTATTGCCAACAGGAATAACACGTACACGAGGAATGCCCGATGGATAGATAATGTCGGTAATGGCATCAGTATCATTTTCAAGGAAATTGGTTAATCCTAATGAGGGTGGTGTTTTTAAGTAACTACCAATTTTAGGATTGTAAATATTACAATCGATCACTAACGCTGTTTTTCTTTGGTCTAAGGCGATACTGGCCGCTAGGTTCATGGCAACATGGCTGGTGCCAGCGCCAGAACGAATACTGGTCACCATGCAGATGAAATTTTGGTTATTGGCCTTTTTTAATAGATTGGTACGCAATTCACGGTAAGCATTTAAGGTATCGGCATCATCAATTCCGGGATAAATTATTTTCCGCTCATCAAGCTCTTTGTGCGATAGCAGTGATGTTTCCTGCATTCTTTTAATACCCGTGCGTAGAGGTTTTTCCGTTGTGACGAGTACTTGTTGTTCAGCTTCTGTATTAGACATGCTAAAAGCCTCCTAATTCAATAATTTGCGCTAATGACAGCCCATATTTATGCCTTATTGCAAAGCCAGCATAAAGCAGTATCGCAATTGAATATAAAGCCAATAAAAACAGGTTTTCCATACGTCGACGTACTTTCTCTTTTTTAGTGGTGGCATGTGGCAAACTAGCTAATATTGGAATACCTTTAATGGTACTTAATTGATGAGCAAAACGGATGCGCCCATCTAATACTATTTTGGCCACAAATAAACCCATCACCAATAACAATGCAACAACCGGGCCTGCCATTAAAAAGTGGATGAAACGGGCACCTGTTGGCGCGTTAGGGTAAGTCGCCGCTTCTTGTAATTTAAAATTAACACCTTGGCCTTGAATATCCAATACCATTGATATTCTTGCTTTCTCTTTTTTAGCAAGCATATCTTCATATTGCGCTTGAAATACACTGTAATCACGTGTTAATTCAGATAGCTCCGCTTTATTATTCGCGATACGTTTACGACGTTCGTAAGCCTCTCCAAGTAGCGAATTAAATGCTTTGGCACGGTTGTTTAATGTGCGTTTTTCTACACGGGCAGTTGACAGTTTACTACGTAACTCTTTGTAAAGTGGATTGAAGTCTGAGTCAATGGCCTTTTTAGGCTTATCTTTTTTATCTGCATCACGTATGTTTTTTTTAATATCTGCAATTTGATAAGTTAATTCAATAATGGCCGGGTAGTCATCTTGATAGCTTAGTTCTAGCGTGGCTTTTCTCTTTTGCAACTCTTGCAGTTGGGCATGGTAGATAGATGCTTCAAAATCACTATTGGCAAAACGGCTCTCTTTAGAGAGTTGTGACTTTAAAGACCAGATGCGTGTATCGCTCTCTTCAATTAAAATATTCATCTCTTCAATCGCACTGCGTAATGTTGCAATACGCGCACTTACTTGCTCCTCTGTGCCATCAAAATTGTTTGATTGGAACTCTTTTAATTTGGCTTCTGCCGATAATAGCAGTGCTTTGTAAGCAACGGTTTGTTGATCAATAAAGTTATAGGCACTACGACTCTCTTCTCGTTTCGAGTTGGCACTGTCCTCAATGAACAGTGTGACCACTTTATTGATGGTGATAAAAGCGCGATCTGGATCACTGTCTTTATAAGTGATTTTAATGTAATTTTTTGACTTGCCATTAATCGATAAATTATTGCGCAGATGCCCCATTTTAAGATCTCTTGCCTGTGCATTTGGAAAAGTATCTTTGCCGTAAACATCATCAATCACTTGGTTTAAGATACGCGGTGAGTAGATAATATCGCGTACTTGTGTGGTTCTATTTTGCTTAATACCTGTGATCGATGTTTTACTGCCCAATAATGGTCTGATAATATTTTGGTTATCAGCAAAAATAGTCAGTGAGGTGACAAACGTTGATGGTCTTAACATACCAATCACCATCACCATAAAACTGATGGCAATGATGGTTAATGCCACTTTGAATTTACGTTTACAAAGCTCACGCCAAACAACAACGATATATTTGAAAATTTCATTTAATTCCATAATTAAAATACACTCTCAGGAATAATTAAAATATCAGATGGGCGTAATACGTAATTTGTAGTCAGAATACCTTCATGAAGAATTTCATCTACATTAATTGGGTATGACTCAAGACCACTGGGTGTTTTTCGGTACAAAATTGCACTATCAGCATTGGCAAAATCAGTTAAACCACCCGCCTCTAAAACTAAATCTAATACCGTAATATCTTTATAGAAAGGAATAGAGAGTGGTGTGTTAACGGCGCCTGTAATACGAATGCGGTTACGGTAAATCGCACTATTTGCAGCCGTTACAATAATGGTTACATTAGGAGAGCGGATATATTTATTAAGTTTTTTAGCGATCTTTTTGGCAAGCTTTTCAGGTGTTAACCCCGTTGCTTGCGCATCGCCAATTAATGGCATCGATATCTGCCCGTCTGGGCGCACGGGAACACTGAGTGAGAGCTCTGCATTTTGCCACACATTAATAAATAGCTGGTCACCGTTACCAATTTGATATTCTGCAATGCTAATATCATCTTCAAAAGGGGTGATCTTGGTAGTGGGTTGGGTTGTACACGCGCTTAACAATGTTAGGCATAAAACCATCACTATTTTACGTTTCATTTTGCTTCTCTCTTATTAATTAAATAACTAATATTAAATAAATACTGACTTTGCATTGTGGGGTATATAAATTGAAAATTTACTGCCGACCTTTAAAGTGCTTTCAACAAAAAACTGCCCTTCTAATGCATGAATAATTTCGCGTATTTGGTACGCACCTAGCCCCATTCCTTTCTCTTTTTTGGTGCTATTAAAGGGTTGAAATAGGTCGTTACTGATAAACGCTTGGCTCATGCCACAACCCGTGTCTAAGACTTCAAGCCAAATGTCATTGTTCTTCTGACCTAGGGTGATAATAATTTTTCCGCTGTCTGGTGTTGCATCTTGTGCATTTTTAATCAGGTGATTAAGCACCATTAATAATTTTTCAGCATCTGTTTTAAGGTTGATGGTTTCGTTATTAATCACTAAAGTGGGCAGAGGTAATGCATTTTTATTCATCTCAACCGCCTGTTTTAATAACAAGCTTAAATTAACCCGTTTATTTTCATTTACATGTTTACCCTGTAATTTAATCAGTAGCTTATCCATTTTTTGCACTGAGTTTGCGATAGTATCAATGGCATCATCTACAAATTCAGGGTGGTGTTTAAATTTCTCTGCATTCTTCACCACTAAAACCTGCTGTGCGATGAGGTTTTTAATGTCGTGAATTGCAAATGCACTTACTTTGTTAAACATATCAAACTGTTGATTTTGAACTAATTTCTCATGAGCTTGTTGATGGCTGATATAACTGGCAATTTGTCGGCCAGTTAACTTCAAAATATCTAAATCTTCCCAAGTGAGTTGATTGCTAACACGTTGCTGAGATAAAACCACAAAACCAATTAATTCTCTCTCTGTATTGAGTGGCACAATGACCCAACTATCTTGAGTGTTTTTTAACCAATTTGGGAGGTGTGCATTGGTTGCTTTATCAAGCTCGCTACTGTTCTGTGTTGGTTGAAATATCCACTCTTTCTTTTCCAGTAATTGAATAAACTCACTGTGATTGCTTTGTATTGGATTGTCGGATGATAGGGTGCTGTTAATGGAAGAGACCATCGAATAAAACTGTGGTCCTTTTATCCAAATTGTACCGCTTTGATATGAAAAAAGTTTAAGCATCGCTTTTAATGATGTTTCATAACTATTACCGCCGAGAGTAAGTAGTTTGTCTAGCTTTATCCATTGCTGTTTATAGTCATACTTTTGAGAAAAAAAGTGTTTGCTGGTCCATACAACAACAGTAAGACGGGCTTTTTCTGAAAAAGAGAGTGCAATAATGACAAAGAGTGCCAGCACATACAGCATGATTTTTGATGCATTAAACCAATTCACATCAAAAAAGTTAAAGAGGTAACTCAACAGTGCCATTAGTAATAAAAAACTGCCTACCAGTGTGAGGCTAGTATTAAACAATATGACTGAATTAGAGAGTTTAAATTGTCCTCTTTGTTTTAGTTGAGGCGCATAAAAAATAATGCTCAGTGCTAAAATTAATGATGTTGCTGAGCTAATAAAACCACGGGTGTGCCAGAGGTTTTGGCTTTGTTCTACAAAAAGTAATGCATTAGAAAAAACAACGATGTCATAAGCAAAAATGGTAAACGCACTTAATGCAACTAACTTAGCCATGCGGCTAGAGTGATCATGGCGCAACAATTGCTCACATATGATGATGCCTAACAAACAAAATAATATTTTCAAATAGAGCCATAAAACAGCGAAAGGCAGTAGGGTGACTTCGAGGCTTAATGAATAAACAAATGCGACCATGAGTATCGGAATAGTCGTAAATAGTGATATTGACCAGCAACGAGGAAGTCTTGTGTTGCGTGATAACATTAATAAACTCAGTAACATTAACAAAAGTGCTAGATAATGTAGTGTTTCGAGAAGGGTAAACTGTAGGCTGCTAACTAACGGGCTATCAAGCTGATTTGGTATGCTTAAGTGCCAAATTGCAGAGGTAATGGCACAAATTAAAAAGCTTATTTTTATACGAGTTATGCGTATCTTAAGGAGGACGATGACCGCTAGCGCGATTTCAACAGAGCTTAGTAATAGGTCACTAAATTCTATATTTTGATAAAAGTCCATTTTAAAAAATTCCAAGTGTAATTGCTAAAATTCAAGGGGAAATCAGGGATAAACGCACTTTAATGAAAGATGTTTTTTTATTCGATTATAGCTTTTATGTCAATAAGAAAGCAAATATTTAATATTGGTTAACGGTGTCTGTTTTTCTCGCAATATGAACATATTCGCTTTGTCCTTATATCCTGTTGTTTTTTAGTTCTTTTAAATCTTGAAAGGTAATGAAGTTAAGGTTTTTATTATTTTCCAAAAATTGTTGTAATTTTTTCAGTGAAAAAAGAGATAAGCTTTTAGGGTGCCCCATCACATTAAAAACACTGTGTTTATTGTTTGCTTTTAGATGTTGTTTAAAAGCACTTTGTAATTGACCTGCTTTTGCACCATCTATCATCACTGGGCCGTGTGTGGTTTTTGTTAAACGTTCAATATAGTAGTTGCCATGGGCAATCATCGCTTGGCCATCACCAAAAGGTTTGAATTGTTGGCTGGCGAATTTTTTTCTAAAAGCAAGCTTCCAGAAAAATAGTGGCGACGTTTTAAATGAACTGATCGGCAGTTCAGTAAAAAAGCCTTTATTATCTTCTTGAAGTGGATCTCCAGAAAAGAACCAATGTGCCTCATGAGGCATTTTTTGAAAGTTGAAGTAGCGTGAGGGGTCATCTGAATGGCCAGCATTAAAGACGGTGCTATCCAACCAAATACTGTTTTCTTGCAATGCTTGTTTGATTTTATCAAAGGGCTGAATGCACCAGCCTCCTGCACGAAAAGCAAACACTTCTTTATGGCTGAAGAGTTGTAATTCTTCTTTGTAGCTTTTAACGATCATCGCTATCTCTTGTTGAGAAAAATCATGCAAACGATAGCGTGTGGTATCAATTTTCCAACCATGTTGATCATAACGGCTATCAAACCAATGTGGATGAATATGTAGCTGAATATCATGGCCTTGTTGCGACAAGGTTAAGAGTTGTGTTTGAATCTGTTGATATTGAGTGGCTAACTCAGGATAGCGAGGGGCATACTCTTTTAGTTTGACTAAAAAACCAACATCAACAAATAGGCTTACTTTAGCATTAAATTTATCGAGTACTTTAACTAATTCTTGTGTTGGTTTTATCATGCAATGTTCAACACTGCCCGGATTTTTACCAAAAAATAGTTCGTAATCTAAGCTTAATAGAAAGTCTGTTTTATCCATGTTTAGCCAACTCCTTGTTAATTCTAGAGAAGTATAAAGCATCTGAAGGAAGAGCGGAGTTAATTATTTTTCTTCACGTTTTGAAGTCAATATTTAATATAAAAAATATACTGTTGTTTGCGCTGTTCACATTTACAATAAACAAGGTAACTGCTATTGTGCACGCTTATTTTATAATCTATTTCACACTTTAGGATTGGCTTCAATATTACTTGCGATTTTGTTTTTAAAATAGCCAGTCATTTAAGGCTTTTTGGAAACAATTTATCGCAAGTTATTTTGTAACGATTCCTTAATATTAAAAGCCGAATAACAGGCGTTACTTATGCTAAGGAGAGCGTTTGTGTCCACAGTAGATCCCTCATCAGCGCATGCACTAGAAAAATATCAGGTTCCTCAAAAAAAAATCAACTTATTTGGCATTAAAATTCATGCGCTGAATATGAATGAAGCGTTAGATAATATTCACCAAGCCATTCAGAAAAAATGCTCTTTGCACGTAGGCATGCTCAATGCTGCAAAAGTCGTCAACATGAAACGTAACCCCGCCTTGGGTGAAGATGTGAACGCTTCCGATATGATTTTAGCTGACGGTAGCGCTATTGTGATGGCAAGTAAATTATTGCGTAAACAGCTTCCTGAACGTGTTGCCGGTATCGATCTCATGCATGGTATTTTAAGTCGAGGTAGTGAGCATGGTTACCGTGTGTATTGTCTTGGAGCAAGTGAAGAGATCTCACAGAAAATAGAAGTTGAAATAGGTAAACACTACCCTGGTGTTGTTATCGCTGGCCGTCAAAATGGTTACTTTTCTGATGAGCAGGAAGCGAGTATTGCGCAAAAAATTGCTGATGCTAAAGCGGATGTGCTCTTTGTCGCGATCACCTCCCCTAAAAAAGAGCAATTTATGGCGAAATGGAATGCAATAATGCAAGTCCCTGTCGTGCATGGTGTGGGTGGTTCATTTGATGTGTTCGCAGGAAAAGTACAACGCGCTCCACTCATTTGGCAGAAAATGGGCATGGAGTGGTTATACCGCGTATTACAAGAGCCCGGGCGTTTGTGGAAACGTTACTTAGTCACCAATACACTCTTTCTTGGCATGTTAGCCAAAGAAATGATCAAACCCACTAAAATACAATAATTTAAAGATTTTACCATGACTCAGAAAAAGCAAAAATTAGTTTATTTAGCGGCTGCAAGTCATTCAGGTTCAACCATGACTGCGATGTTATTAGGTGCGCATCCTGACTTGTGTAGCGTGGGTGAGTTGAAAGCGATTAACCTCGGTGATAAAAACAGTTACTTGTGTTCATGTAAAACGCTTGCGAAAGATTGTGCCTTTTGGCAAGGCGTAACAGAAAAAATGGCCAGCAAAGGTCATGATTTTTGTATCTCTAATGCAGGTACTGATATCCGTACTGGCGCAACACCTTATATGTTACGTTTATTAAGACCTTTAGTGCGCAGTCCAATAATGGAGTTTGTGCGTGATACGTTATTGTCACTCTCTCCTACGTGGCGCAAGCAGTTACCTCATTTGCAGAAGCGTAATGCTGATTATGTGCGCTCAATCGCAGAGCAAGCAGGGGTTGATACGGTTGTTGATTCTTCCAAAATTGGTATCCGTCTAAAATATTTACTCAAAAATCCAGATCTTGATGTAAAAGTTATTTGGGTGGTGCGTGATGGTCGCGGTGTTTCACTTGCCTATAAAAACCCTTCTGAATATGCAGATGCCAAAGATCCTAAATTACGTGGTGGTGGGACTGGAAAAACCCCAGAGCATAGTCGTGGTATTGAAGTGGGGGCTCAGGAGTGGATCAGATGCAATGATGAAACTCGGTCAGTGTTAGCAACGATGGATAAAAACAGTTGGATAAAAGTACATTATGAAGAACTCTGTAATGATACTGAAAAAACACTGGATAAAATATTTGAATTTATTGGCGTTGATCCTAGCAAGAAAAAATTGAATTTTAAAACGGTTGAACACCATGTGGTGGGTAATGGTATGCGTTTAGATGATTCAGAAGTGATTAAGCTTGATGAACGCTGGAAAGAGCAGTTGAGTAAAGCGGAGTTAAAAAAATATTTTGAAGTGGCGGGTGATTATCATCAATCACTTAGTTATACGGAATAATTTAGATGAGTGAATGTGAAAATAAAAAAGCGGATTTAACAGGGCAAGATCGCTTTGCTTGGAATTTATTAGTGAGCTGGGCAAGTCAACTTGTGCTTATTTTTTCTGGTTTTATTATGCCTCGCTTGGTGGATGAACAAGTTGGACAAGCCTCGTTGGGCATCTGGGATTTTGGTTGGTCTTTTGTCAGTTATCTTAGCTTAGTTGGGTTAGGCATGGGCGCTTGCTTTAATCGTTATATTGCAAAGCATCGCGCTGCAGGGGATTTTGTCTCACTGAATAAAGTGGCAAATTCCGCTGTTTTTGTACAGTTAATTTTCTCCGCTATTACCGCGATGACGACTATCTCCTTCTATTTTTTATTGCCTCTCTATTTTAGTGATACCTTACAAGACAATATTGTTACCGCGCAATGGGTGGTACTCTTTTTGGGTTTGAGCATCTCCGTTAAAATGATAGCGGGCTCTGCAAGTGGCTTGTTAACAGGTTATCATCGCTGGGATATTCATAATGCCCTGCATGCAGGTGATAGTATACTGTCATTAATTTTAATGGTTATAGCCCTCTATTTTACCGATCTAAGTGTTGCAGGTATGGCCATCGGCTATCTACTTTCAACCATTGTATTTGAAACGCTACGTTTTGTTTTTGTTAATAAACACTGCAAAGAATTTCATTTTAATTTACATTTGGCAAATCTTGCAACCTGCAAAGAGATGTTACTATTTGGCATTAAAAGTATGTTATCAAATGTGCCTCCTATTATATTATTACAAACTATCAGTATTATGCTGGTGAGCATGATTGGTCCCGCTGCGCTGGCTATTTTTGCGCGTCCGATGGCACTCACCAAGCAGATAAGAACCTTTATGACCAAGTTCACCTTAATGCTTACTCCTACAACGGGATCGATGCAAGGCGCAGGGGACATGAAGGCGATTCAAACCCTTTTTGTAAACACCACCAAATTGAGTTTTGCTTTTACGCTACCAAGTTTAGGTTTCTTGTTTATTTATGGCGATGTAGTTTTACAGTATTGGATGGGGTCTGAATACGCCCTGTCTACATTAGTAATGATTTTGGCGCTAGGGCAATTATTGCCAATGGGACAAGATACCTCTATCCGTATTTTAATGGGCATGAATCAGCATGGGCGTATCTCGCTTGTTGCTTTTATTGTTATTTTTGCTGTTTTTGCGTTGGGCCTTATGTTTACCGGTATTGACTCTTGGCAACTAACCACAGCCGCTTTACTGTTTGTTATTCCAATGAACATTGTTTACGGGTTTATTGTGCCTATTTATACCTGTCGCGAATTAAAAATAGCCTGGTTAAGTTATGTTCGACAGAGTTTTTTAAAGCCTGTTTTATACATTCTGCCCTATTTAGGTTTGCTTGCTTGGTCGCGCCAAGCCTTTAATAGCAACGATGTATTAATCGCATGGTCTGCTTTCATCGCGGCGGGTATCGTGACGATAATCATCTACTTTATCTATTTAGTGCCTGAAAAAATGCAACAGAAAATATCATCTCGCTTTAAACGCCAAGCGAAAGGTTAACGAAATATGAGTGTTAGTTTACGAAAATATCCTTATCCCTATCAAGCGATGCTCGCTATTTGTAGTGATTTAGATGAAACGCCCAACAAAGAGATCTACTTTGAAACTGCACGTTATCTCAATACCACAGAAGAGACTCTGCTGGGAAAAGGGGTTGGCTTAGAAGTAGGCAATACCATCTATTTTGAGATGCCGGAGCATAATTTTTCTTATACCAATACTGATGATGATGGTCGTAAAAAAATACAAAAATTGATTCAATCAGGTCATATTGATTGTTTGCACTCTTTTGGTGATTTTGTTAACGACAGAGCAAAAATAGAACAATACTGGTCTGAAATTCGTCAAGGCGAACGAAAAATAGAGGTATGGGTGGACCACGCCCAAGCACCCACAAATTTAGATAACGATATAATGCAAGGTCAAGGCGCTGAAAGTGGAAAGGCGCCTTATCATAGCGACTTAACCGTCAAAACAGGTGCATTGCCTTTTATTTGGAAAGGGCGTGTCACTAGTTGTGTTGCGCAGAATGCCAAAAGAAGTTATCGCGCGTTATTTAATAAAAAACAGATAAAAGCTTCTCTTAAAACCATCACGTTAGAGTTTGTTAAAGGTTGGCTTGCAAGGTTAGGCAATCAAAAATATGCAATGCATCAAGCGAATAAAGTATTAAGAAAAACCCAACTTATTGATGGTACGCCCGTATTAGAGTTTTTACGCTGTAATCCTTCCTGGGGTGGTGTTTCCATGTTTGATAGCGCCCGTGGCATTCATCAGGTATTAACCAAATCGGTGTTAGATGCTTTAGTTGCAAACGCAGGCTGTAGTATCTTTTATAGTCATTTAGGGAAAATTTTTACTGAAGAAGAACCTTTTCAGGAAAAAACTCGCCAAGCTTTTGAGCTACTCGCATCGTTTACACATAACAATCAAATATTAGTTACTACTACTCGTCGCCTATTGGGTTATTTAAGAGCTTCAGAAGAACTCTGCTTTACAACGAAAGAAACGACTAGTCATGTTCATATATATATAACAACCATAGCTAGTGAAGGTGATTTACAAGGGTTGACCTGGAATATCCCTTCTGACAAAGAGCCTGTATTATGGGTTAACGATGAAATATATACGAATATAACAAAAAACACTTATGATGAAAACGGAGTACAGAGTGTTTCAATTCCATGGCTCGATTTACAATTTCCAAATATTAATTAAGGTGTGTCAGGTATGAAAAAAGCATTTTCAAAGAAAAATTTATGGGATGCAATGCCTTCACCTTTGAAGGTAATTGCAAGTACCGTGCTAGCCTATATCCCACTTAAGTACATTATAGGGAAGCGCTTTAGGGAAACAACAAACTTGATATCAGAGGCTGATAAATGGAGCAGAGAAGAGGTCGATAACTACCAATTCATTAAAGTTAAAGAGCAAATTTTAAACGCTTATCAAAAATGTCCTGCCTATAAAAAATTATATGATGAAAGTGGCTTTGATATTAATTCCTTTAACTCGATAGGGGACATACAAAAACTTCCTTTGATCGATAAGGCGTTTGTTAACAAGAATATAGACGATCTTTTATTGGTAGATAAAAATAGTGCCGGTGTTGATTATGTTACAACGGGAGGAACGAGTGGTGTGCCTCTCACTTTTTACATCAATGCAAGTCGCTCTCAAATTGAATACGCATACCTGACAGATGGGTGGAAAAGAGCAGGTTTTAACTTGGGGGATACTAAAGCTGTTTTACGAGGTCGTGTAACGGGTAATAAATCAGGTGTGCATCAAAGTTATGATCCTGTTTTTAATGAACATTATTATAGCAACTTCCATATGAATGATGATGATATGCGCAACTATATATCTCATATTAAATCACTTTCTGATTGTTTTCTGCATGTTTATCCCTCTTCTATTTACCAATTAGCTCGTTTTGCTAAGAAAGAAAATATATCGTTTGATAATGTCAAAGCTATTTTGGCCGAATCTGAGAATGTCTATCCAGAGCAACGCACATTTGTTGAGTCAGTATTTAATTGTCGTTATTTTTCATCGTATGGGCATAGTGAAAAATTAATTGCAGCCGCAGAGTGCGAACATAGTAGTGATTATCATGTGTGGCCTACTTATGGTTTATTAGAATTATTGGATGAGAATGGGCTCGCTATTACAAAAAAAGGTCAAGTAGGGGAGATAGTAGGCACTGGATTTATTAATACAGTTATGCCCTTCATTCGTTATAAAACGGGTGATTATGCTGAGTATGTCGGTAATTATTGTGATAAATGTAAACGTCATCATACGGTTATTAAAAATATTTTAGGACATAGAGTACAAGAACATTTGGTTGCGATAGACAATAGCCTAATACCATGGACGGCAATTAATATGCATGACGATACCTTTGATGATGTTTTGCAGTATCAGTTTTATCAAGATATCCCTGGTATCGCAGTGATAAAAATTAAAATAGGAAAAGATTTTGTAGATGAAAATAAGCAACGCATCATTAATAATATTGGCAGTAAACTACAGCATCGTATAAATGTTTCTGTCGAAATAGTTGATGAAATACCCTTAACGGAACGTGGGAAATCTATTTTTGTTGACCAACACATTGATTTTACAAGTTAGTTGGTTTCCTTATGATTCGTATCGCACTCCTCACTTTATTGATTGCTTATCTATCGGCATATGCTTGGAAAGATTGGTTTCGCTCTGCTTGCTGGTTAGTATTGTTGATGGCTATCTTCCAGCACCCTGATATGCCGAAAGCTGTAGGCGGAATTCCAGGCTTGAATCATTGGAATTTTTTATTTATAAATACCGTATTATCTTGGCTTTCTAATCGGAAAAAACAAAAGCTAACTTGGGATATGCCAAGGATTATTAACACTTTATTGCTAATATACTCTCTTTTTATTTTTATCAGCGTTATTAGATACTTCTCGGACCATAGTGGTGTAACTGAATTATATGAAGCAATGGGGCGCGTAGCACCTGGAGGGATAAGTGCGGTCAATGAATACCTGTTTAACTGCTTTAAATGGGTGCTTCCAGGAATTATTATTTTTGATGGCTGCCGTAGTCGGAAACAATATAACTTTGCTGTAATAATGTTAGCTATGATGTTTGTGCTATTAGCGTTGCAAGTGGTCAAAGCGATGAAGTTAGGCTCGCTTACCATGGGGGGGGATGCTTTACAGATTAAAGCACTTAAAATTATCTCTGATAGTGTCGGTTTTCACCGTGTTAATGTGTCAATGATGATGAGTGGTGCGTTTTGGGCTGTCTTTTGCTTAAAGGAGCTTGTTACTACCAAGTATTATTGGTTACTGATCTTACCAAGTTGCTTAGTTATTTTTCTAGCAATGGCACTAACGGGTGGGCGGACAGGTTATGGGACATGGGCTATCCTCGGGATATTTTATTGCCTATTTAAGTGGCGAAAATACTTACTAATCGCTCCTTTTATTGTATTAGCTATCACTATGTTTGCTCCCTCTTCTGTCGAGCGACTTTTACAGGGTTTTACGCCTGAAGAATCCATCGAGATTGCCGAAACAAATTTTGAAGACGGTGGTGTTGACATGTATTCCGTTACTTCTGGTCGCGTTTTTGTCTGGCCTCTTGTCTGGGATTCAATTTTAGAAGCCCCGCTCTTTGGTTATGGGCGTGAGGCGATGCAGAATACTGGCATTACTCTGCAAATAAAGCAAGACTATGGAGAAGGGGAAAGCTTCCCTCATCCTCATAATGCATATTTACAATGGATTCAAGATAATGGGTTTGTTGGAGCATTTCCTGTGTTTTTATTGTATTTAATATTTGTTAAGTATTCATGGTCTCTTTTTCGTGATAATTCGGAAAAAATATACGTGGTCACAGGTGCGGTATCACTCGCTCTTCTATTAGCATTTTTAATCGCATCGACAGGAAGTCAGACATTCTACCCGCGAGAAGGGGCTGTTGGGATGTGGGTTGCAATAGGGCTACTCTTACGGGTGCATGTTGAGCGTGAAAAAATGAAAAAATACGGTAAAAGTAACTTAATCAATAGTTAGGTTTATTTGTTTATGCAGTTAATGTTAAGTATCACAAAAAGGAATAGTTGTGGGGAAGTATGAATATACGGTTCAAAAGTCACGTTTAATTGACTCTCAAAAAAACACATTATTAAAAAAATTATTTGCTAGGTTGGTCACAAATATCATTTTAGTGACATCAAATTTTATTATCACGTTACTTTCAGATAAAGATAAAGATAAAGATAAAGATAAAGATAAAAATAATTTTTTATTGATGGGGCGTTTTGAATCTGACAATTGGATTGCTGCTCATATTAAACCATTAGCTGAATCTAATGTGTGTGCTCATATTTGGGTGGTTGCTGACAGGAAAATGTTAGAAATTGACAATGTTACTTATGTGACGCCATCACCCTTGGTCAAAAAAATATTTGGAGGCGTTTTTGCTCGAACCTATACCGCTTATCAAGTGACAAAAAATAATGATATTGATTATGTTGGAGGTTTTCATTTATTATTAAATGGCATTTTTTCCCATGTTATTGCGAAGATTAATAGAGCTAAATCCATCTACTTTTGTGTTGGTGGTTGGTCTGAAATTATAGGTGGCGGTGTTTATAGTGGCACACCTCTTTTTAAAGATACAGGCAAGCATGACGCTAATTTAGAAGCGCGACTAATTAATTATGTGAAAAATATTGATCACGTGATCACCATGGGTTCTAAAGCAAAGCAATTCCTTGAATCTAAAGGTGTTAAAAGTGTGACTGTAAATCCAGGGGGAATAGATACAAGTATTTTTGAAAAGCTATTAAGTGAGCAAAGCAAAGATATTGACTTAATTCTTGTTGCTCGATTAGATCCTATTAAAAGAATTGATCGTTTTTTAACAATAGTAGAGCAATTAAAACTTAGATTACCAAATGTTTCCGCTGTAATTGTAGGGGGTGGTAATAAACTTCAGGAATACAAATCATTATCTGAACAGAAGGGGCTGAATGATAATGTCAGCTTTGTTGGTGCGACGGGGGATGTTGCTTCATATCTCTCAAGGGCACGTGTTTTTGTGCTGACCTCTGATTCAGAGGGACTTCCTTTATCGTGTATGGAGGCGACTATGTTAGGCTTGCCTATTGTTGCTTCAAATATTGGTGATTTATCAGATATCGTTGAACCTGGAAAAACCGGCTACTTAATTGATAAAAATGATGTTGCGGGGTTTGTTGATAGTTTGTGTACTTTACTTATCGATAAAGAGCATGCTAAATCAGCCTCCGTCGCCACTTTACATAAATCAGCCTCATTCACCCTTCATAGCGCATCAAAGACTTGGGATGAAACGCTAAAATTATCAGAGATAAAACCATAATGGATATTTTAGGCCAAAGCTGGACTATTAAGTTAAAAGATACTATCCCAGAATTACCTGAAAATAACATGTTATTTTTGGGTGATATTGCATTGGCGCGCGGGGTTGCGGAACATATTGAAAAATATGGGAATAATTATAATTTAACGCACATAGAAAATGTATTTTTTGATAAATCTGTGGTGGTTTTTAACTTGGAATGTTGCTTAACAGAGCGTGGTGAAGCTTGGGAGCCCAAACCTGTTTTAATGAAGGGTAAAGCTGAGTATTTGGATGTTTTCCCGAAAAATATCAGTTACGTCGCTAATATGGCAAATAATCATTTTTTAGACTTAGGTGTTGTGGGCGCGCAAGATACGATTGCAGCCGTGTATAACAAAGGAATGGGCTGTTTTGGGGTCATCGACCATAATTTAAAAAGCTTTGAATACAAAGTTAGTTTGCTGGGAGCTGAAGTGTCGTTAATTGCATACTCTCCAGCCGCTCATCCGTTGACTGAAAGTGCCAAGATTAATGTTTCTTATAAATCAGTACATGAGATGGGAAAAGATGTTAAAAAGTTAAAAGCAACGGCAGATTTGTTGATTGTCTCTTTGCATCAAGGTGTTGAATTTTGTCGGTATACCGATAGTGTTTCTCGAAATAGAGCTCGTGCACTCATTGACGCAGGAGCCGATTGTATTATTTGTCATCATACACATGTAATACAAGGCATTGAAATATACAAAGGGAAGGTCATATTCTATGGAATCGGTAATTTTTTGATTGATATCGATACTAAAGCGATGCCTCATACTAAATACAGTTTAGGGCTTGAACTCATTACTCAAAATAAAGAAATAACAGAGATAAAACTGATACCCTTTTTTATTAATGAACAATTACAAGTTGAGTATTTAGAGGGAGATGATAAAGATAGATTGTTACTTGAAATTAATTATTTGTCATCTTTTTTTAATAACTCTTTTTACAGTAAAATTAACTATCTATTAGCGCGTAGTATGTGGGTGAAATTACATTTAAGCTCAGTTGTTAATATGTATAAAAGAACGGGTCTTATGGCTGTTACTCGTTATTATTTTTCACGGTCGATTGTTAAGGTTTTTAATAGATAAAAGCAATTTAATCTACTATGGTTTCGACTAAAAAAGCAATCTATAGGATGTTAATTACCTTATAGATTGCTTGATTTTTTCGTTTCTATGGTTCTGAAGTAACACTGATCAAAGTGGGTTTAAAAGGAGCTTCTCCAAGGTTTGTTCTTACTGTGCTATCCTCATAACTCCCTATATCCCATTTACCGCTACGCTTGCTACCATAGATATCATACTCAATGCTTAATCCATACAAGTCAAAAAACGCATTATAAACGTAATGTTTAGTACCAAGATCATGGCCATTACTATTGCTTACTAATTTAGCTCCTCCTGAATTTAAGTTTGTATTTTCTGTCAAGAAAATATTATCTGAATTAAAACAGCGCATCTCCTGACATACATTTTCTACCATCTGTGATTGAGCGGTTGTTTTGTGTCCGGCCCAATAAAGACCGTTATCTTTATCGACTGTCATGCCATAAAGGGAACTCATTAGATGAGATTTATGTTCACCCGCTTCATTTGCATTGAAATAAGCACTTTTTCCTGATTGTATGTAGATATGCTGACCTTTGGTAACACCGGAGATGACATTTTGCGATATATTGTAGATTGTTTCACTTTGTGAAGGGCCATAAATTCCAGAGTTTACATTGCGAATGGTATTATTAACTATGTATCTGTATTTTCCGCCCATCAGCATAATTGCAGCATCTGCCCAAGCTCCGCCTCCTATTTTGGTGATGCTCTCTGGTGTGCTAATGTCGTGAATGTAATTGCCAATAACGTATATATGTCCCTCTACAGTTCCGGTATCGCTACCACCGTAAATGCCAAAGCTTGCATTGCTAATGTCATTGAACAGTATCCATAAATTATCTGACGAATATTGATAACCAACTCCTTTGCTTGGAGATTTAGATATTTCATATAATGGTCTAGTATCAATGATATCTTTGAACACATTTTGAGAGATAATGATGTCTTTACCACGTTTTATACCAACACCTGCTTGCCTTACATTTGATATGGTATTAGATCCAATATAGATGTTTTTTGTTGATTCGGTTGTTCCTAATATTTGTATACCTGAGCCACTGGCAAATTGTATTAAATTATTGACAAACCAATAACCATCGACACCTTTATCAACTTGAACCATGTGATTATCTTGATCGAAATCTGCATTTACATCCCCGTTATAAAGAAATTTATTATCAAAAATAAAAATGTTTTTAGCTGGCGTCTCTGCATTAACACCTGTCGTATGAATTGATCCCCTTTTACCTTCTACACTTGCGTTGTACCCATAAAAAACACAGTTACGAATAACAATATTTTTAGCTAGTCGAGGTTTTGAGCTACCAATTAGGTACATCCCTCCGGCACCAGTTTGTAATCCAAATTGGATGTTTTCGACAAATAAGTCGCTTCCTTCAATGACAAATCCTTTAGTAAATACTGCATTTTTCCCTACGAACCATACCGGCCCTGTCTCTCCTTGTTTCCATGTGCCATCATTTCCTTGTGCATTGATGAAGGTAAGGCCGCTATGCGAAATACTATACTCACCTTCAATTTTCACATAAGAGCCTGGTGGTATCGGCGAAGGGATGGTTTTTCGAGGCGATAAAGGGGTTCCGTTTGTTGAATCAGAGGCATTAGTAGCGGTTGAGTTTATATAATACAATCCATCTTGTGGTACTAGCCACTGTGATTCATTAATCTTTGGTGCCTTTTGGGATACATCATAAGGCGGGGATGGGATTCCAATTGTTTCTATGTAACCAGCACCTTCAACATACCCTTTTGTTTCTGTGTAAGTAATTTGCTCATTTGAATATGCAGTATTTATAAGTATAAGTAAAAAAAAAGTCACGACTCCTTTCATACTTAAAGCGGGGCTAAGTACTTTTTTTATTGTATTCATTGTTTTGCCTTCTTCATATTGGTATTTGTGGCTAATGTATCACGCCATGAAGTTAAAAATCTGTATGGGTAATTAAATATGCCTACATCTATCGCCTTCTGAGTTGCATATTCTATTACTTTATTGCTGCAATCTATTCTATAACTAAAGTCGAATTTAATGTGAAAACTAGAGGGTAAAGATTAATTTTTGTGAGGTTAATGTAACTTTTATTTACTTGTGTAATACCATTTCCAGTAATTAACTGGTCATATTAATTATTAGGATGTGCTGCTTTAGCTACGCCAATAGTAAAGGCGAGACTAAAGTCTCACGTCCCAAAAACGATCACATATTTATTGGAATTAATGGTATGGACCCTCTCCACTCCACTTACGGCTTCAAATGAGCCAATATAGTAGTGTTAAACATTCTATATACAGCAAAATAGAGAGGGTCACATGAATACTATAACAATCGGGTTAGATATCGCAAAGTCAGCTTTCCATTTAATTTGGATGAATGAATCAGGTAAAGTATTAAAGAAAAAACAGTTAACACGGAAAAAGATGGTGACATATTTTTCTAATTTATCACACTGTATTGTCGTGATGGAAGCATGTGGCAGTACACATTACTGGTCTCGCGTTCTTATTCGTTGTGGCCATGAA
>NZ_ATUO01000015.1 GCF_000420245.1 Psychromonas hadalis ATCC BAA-638
ATTATTCAAATATTAAAAGGTAATGCAACGCTAACATTTGAATCGGAGATAAGAGAAGTCAGTGCGGGGGCATGGGTACATATGGATGCACGACTTCCCCATAGCGTCATAGCAAAGACACCTCTTGTGATAATGGTTTATCTATTAAGAGAGCCTAAATAATCATTTCATAATAACAACCAAGGCATAATACCAATTGGATTAAGTATGTGATCTAAATTTTACGCAGGAAAAATAGCTTAATTCAAGGCGAAAGTTGACGTAAATGGTTGTTCCCTTTACGAAACTTACAACGAAGAAGTAAGTTATTTTAACCAGTAAAATAGATCAGCTATTTATTCCGATTGGTATAATGCTACCGCGAGAGATTAACGTCGTTAATCTCTCAAAAAGAGCAACTCACACTTTGTTAGTGGTGAGTTTCCCTGCGCAATACAACCAGTGTTAATCTCTCTTAAAACCATTTCAAGGATAAATTACAGCAACCAAATAACGCTTCACTGCTTGGCTGTTTTGCTTTATTGCCCGCAATGTACGGAAAATTAGTCAATTTACACATCTGCTCTATATCCAGCAAGACCACCGTTTCACGCTTACCACTGATGACCCCAGCTTGACGGAAACGTTTAAATAAACGCGATAATGTTTCCGGGGTAATATTAAGTTGCCCCGCTAACACACTGTAACTAACCGGTAATGTTAACCATTCACTCTGTTGCGCATGACGTATTTCCAGTAGATAAGAGACTAAACGCTGCCCGGCATTTTTAAGTGTTAGCTGGTCAACACGGTTTATCGCTTGATGTAATTTATCTGACATAGCAGCTATAATTTGCATCGTAAAACGGGGGTTTTTATAACAATAATCAACAATTGCTTGCTGTGGAAAAACCACCAACTCACAATCGGTTTGTGCTTTAGCGTTAACAGGATAAACCGCGGGTTGCATAAACATCACCGCCTCTGCAAGGGTATCGCCCTCTGTTAAGATTTGAAAGACCTTCTCATCCCCCTCAGGAGAGTAGCGATATAAGCTCACCTGTCCCGATTTAATAAAGTAAAAACAATCACCCCGCTCCCCTTCATAAAATAGGTGTTTACCTAATTTAACGGTTTTTAACTTGGCATTTCTGCCTATCTCATAAAACTCTGCCATCGAAAATTTATGAAAGAGCAGTGAGTTTTGCAAGTTGTTAGAAGTGATAGATAACATCAATTTTCCCTAATTGATAAATGTCATGAGTGATTACTTAAAATCGCGTTAATCTTATTGAGAACCATTATCAATATAACCCAAAAGAGATAGAATACACAAATTACTTTTTTATTAAGGAAATAAAAAAAATGAGTTATCCACTGTTAGTTACCCTGCACCTTTTATGCGCAACACTGTTCATTGGCATCGTCGCTTTTGAAGTGTTAATTTTAGAGGGAATACGCTCTCACCTTCCCGCTAAAACTATGTCATTGGTTGAGCAAGGCATTCATCTGCGTGGCAGAAAAATCATGCCTTGGGTGGTTGTTACCCTTTTTGTTACGGGCATCACGATGGCAACTATCCATTACCGCAACATCGGTTGGCCACTAGAAAGCAGTTTTGGCACGCTATTAATGGTCAAAATAATTTTAGCAACCAGTGTCTTAGTGCACTTTATTCTTGCCATGAAACATTCCATTTGTGGCGACATGACCAGTAAGCGTTTCAAATATACCCACCTCAGTGTGTTCTTTCATATGTTACTTATCATCCTGCTTGCTAAAGGCATGTTTTTTATCAGTTGGTAATTTTTTTGTAATTGACAAATGTCATGTGTACAGAAAAAATACAGAACAGTTTTCGATAATGATTATCAATAAAAGATAAGTCTAATTGTTAAAAAGAGAACAGCATGACATTACAAAAATCATTCGCTTTAGGTTTGCTATTAGGTTGTGCAAGTAGTACTTCATTTGCTGTCAATGAAGGCACATCAGGGTTAACGGGACAGTATATTGGTAGTTACCAACTGGAGGTACTTGATAGTAACGGGCAGGTAAAAGCAAACAGTTTACATACCTATAGTTGGCAGTGGGACTTTTATAATAAAACCATCTCAATAGACACAGGTAAAATTTATAAAACACCGTTTAAATGGTTACATTTTAACTATGGCATCACGTCGAACATTCCGTTTATTGATAATGGAGATGGTACTTACACGGCAAACTACATCTTTAAAGTAAATTACCCGTTCTTTTATAACCCTAAAGCACAGGCTTCAACCACTTTTAGCATTATTGATAACGCTGGTTCACTCACCATCAGCAGTGTTGATATCGAATTAGATGGCACAAAAGATGGTTATCCAGGCACTAAAATACACGGTGAATTTCCGAAGATAATCCAACTTAACTGGCAAGGGAAAGCACAATTCTTTAGTAACGACGGGAATAATTAATAGCAACCGAGTGCTGAAAATAGTTACTATTATTTAATAAAAACAGTGCATTAACAAACAAATGCAAAACAAAAAACATTCAAAAATGCATCAATAATTTTTGAAAAAATATAACTAATGGTTAACCAATGAAATGTACCAAACAACTATCTAAAAAAGCAATTTATTTTATTGTAATTGACAAATGTCATGTGTCTTTAAGTTAAATAGCATTAACCTATCAAAATAATGATAATGACTATCATTAAGAAAAGGAGTTACACTAATGATTTCAATTAAACGCCCACTTGCTGCAATAATATTCAGCCTATGCGCTTCCACTGCAATTGCAGGTACAGCGGGCTTAACGGGAAAATATGTCGGTGATTATCAAATGACCGTGCGTACAACAACAAACCAAACGATGGCTAAAACGGTACAAAATTATCGCTGGGTTTGGGATTTTGATGCAAAAACAGCAACGATTAACCCCGGTTTTATTAGAAGCCACATGGCACTAATACCTATCGCTTATGCAGCCCATCAGCCTACTACTATTGATGATAATGGTGACGGTACTTACACAGTACATTATATCTTTCAAGCCTATAACCCATTGTTCGGTTTTCCATCTAGCCAAACTAGCACCACCTTTGAAATTACCGATACTGGTTTTGGCTTAGATATAAAAACCTTAGATACAGATTCAAATGGTGTACCAGGATCTGCTATCTACGGTATTTTCCCATTTGATATAGAACTTGATTGGCAAGGGTCTGCTAACTAAGTATTCATTCAAAATAACAAACGTTAATCGTTAATAATTAATACAACGCCAGCTGCAAAGTTGGCCATTTCAAGGATACTCATGAACAATAAAAATACACTTAAGCACATATTATTATGTGCTAGCCTCTTTAGCCCACAATTATTAGCGCAGCCACTGCAAGGGCAATATATGGGCCAATTTAGCTTAACCATGAATACCCACAAAGATGACGGTATTGCAGGTAATGCTTGGCCTGAAGCAGCTTTAAACGCAGAATATAATGGTATTAAATACAAAAAACTGGGACAAACCATTACTGATGGCCTTTGGTTGTGGGATTTTGATAAACAGCAAGTTGTGGTAGGCGGTAGCACCCTGTTTGCACTTGATCTTTTATATGTACCTTTTCAACTTTATAATCTTAATGAGCTAGAAAATAAACGTTTAGAAAGCTTCCCTGAAATTGCAAGTATTGATGAGATATCTATCCCATTTACCTATAATGCCCAAACACAAATCTATACCATCAATTACGCACATAAAATGCACGTTATTCCACCAATAAAAGTAGAAGGTATTGCAGACTACCCAATTGGTGAAGCCACCGCTAATTTTCATATTACAATCACCAATAATAATGAGATAAAAATCAGCAGTGCTGATATTGAAAATAATGGTGCAGGACCAGATAATGTACCAGGCACTAAAATTCCAAATATTTTCCCTGCCGTTGTACAAGCACAGTACGAATCTGCAAAACTGTATAGAGATAATGGCATTGACAGTAATAATAATGGCATCTCCGATTTAGCATCATATTTTTTAAATTTAAATAAAAAAATAGTCGATACTGATGGTGACGGTATTAATGATATCGATGAGATTGGGGTGTATCTTCGCCCTACCGATAGTGATAGAGATGGGGTTGCCGATGTTTATGAGTTTGCTCAAGCTAAAGATGATAATACAATTTTATCTGGCTTTAACTTACAATATGGTGAAACCGTAACAATAAAATCTAATGATGCATTAGCGTTGACGCTTGCTCGCAGCCATCAAGTTGATCTTTCATTAGCGGAAGCCGCTATATTAGAAGGTGAAGAACCAAGTTTAACCAACGAACAAGGTGTTCAATTAAACAATACATTAGGTGCGCTAAGCTTTCTTGTAAATCAAGTGAATACACTAGATACATTAAACTTTGATTTAACTTTTAAGCAGTTACCACCCGATCTTAAAATCTACCGTAAACAATATCAATTTAGCTTTACCACTTTCAAAAACACACTAACTTATCAACCCGTTAACTGGGTGGTAGACAGTAATGATATTAATACAATCCACATCGATTTTGCAAAAGCAGCACCAATGGGCTCAGTGGCCGACCAAGTAGAACTTATTCTATTAAATAGCAAAGACTATTATAAAATAAGTAAGCCTGGCACTGATAAACCAGTAACTGACAAACCAATCACTGATAAACCAGTAACTGACAAACCAATCACTGATAAACCAGTAACTGACAAACCAATCACTGAAAAGCCAGTTATTGAAGACACAACAACAGTGGAAGAACCAACAACCAGTAACACCAGCGACTCAAAAAGTGGCGGTAGTATGAACTGGTTCTTTGTGAGCTTATTAGGGTTGTTTGCATTAGGTCGTAAAAAATTAGCCACTGATAAGGCTAGCCGTTAATGCGACATACTTTAAATCACAAACTACTGGTTGCCTTTTTGGCAACCAGTAGTTTTTTTTGTTATGCCGATGACGATATCAATAACAAAAATAATGAAAATACCGAGCGCATCGAAGTGATTGGTAATGATTCCTCCTTAGAGCAGATTGAGATTGAAGCCGATCTTGATCAAGTTGCTGGTGGCACAAATTTAATCAATCTCGATGCCTTTCATGGTAGCCAAAGCTCACTTGCCAAAGTGTTAAACTATCAACCGGGCATTGTGGTACAGGAATTTTTTGGCGGTAACGACCAACCACGTATCAATATCCGTGGCTCAGGCATTCAAGATAATCCTGTTAACCGCGGTATTCAGTTACTTTATGATGGTTTACCACTCAATCAAGCTGATGGCTCGTTTATTATTGGATTATTAGATCCTGAGCAAGCAAAATTCATCTCAGTATACCGCGGTGCCAATGCGGTGCGTTATGGTGGTACTACGTTAGGAGGGGCGATTAACTTGCACCCTCGTAACGCGTTGAATAGCCAACAATCACTTAAACTTGAAACAGGTTCGTTTGGATTATTTAAAGCGGGTATTGCACTGGGTCAACAGCATAAAAACTGGGATTATTACCTTAATGCAGCGCATTCTCAGCAACAAGGGTTTCGTAACCACAGTGAGGGTGAACGTAATAATATCGCCTTAAATATTGGTTTTACACAGCAAAATTTTGAAAATAGAAGCTACTTTAATTACACCGATAACCAGTTTAATATCCCTTTTCTGTTAACCAAAGAGCAAGCGATAAACAATCCAGAATCGGTGATGGGCGAAGGTGACACGCCAATGGATACATTATTGGATATCAATATTCGCAAACCACTACGTCACAGTACACAACTGCGTTTTGCCAACAAAAGTAGCTATTTCAGTGAGTCTTCTAGCCACACATTAGGTGTTTATGCAGAGCATGTTGATGATACTTTTCGTAACCCGCTCACCCATGTGGTCACCACCAATAAAAATATTGGCGCAGATTACGCCTTTAGCCACCAGCAACTTGATGAGCAATACCGAGAAACCGATTACCTGCTCTTTGCCTCGGCAAATGCGGGCGTTATGCCACGCTCTTTTCATGCGATTAATCCCATTAATGGCGCACTGATGCAACAGTTTGCCAATATTGATCAGTCAGCCAGCAACCTTATTTTAGGAGGGCAAATAAACTATCCATTAACCGATAACATTAAAACATTGGCCTCTTTACAATGGGTTAATAATCGTCGCGTTATAAAAGATCTGCAAAACCCCGGTCTGTTAGACAGTACGTTTTCTTATACCGTTATTAACCCTAAAGTAGGGCTTATCTACACAACGGATCAGCAACAGCGCTATTTCAGCAACTTCAGCACTAGCTCAGAAGCACCTAATTTTTGGCAACTAAGCACGGTGGCAGCCAATCCCAACGATCCACTCAATAACTATGTTTATATCAATGACTTGAAGATGCAAACCGCCTCAACATGGGAGATTGGCACACAACAGCGCTATCAATCTTTTAATTGGGAACTCACCTACTACTACTCGATAGTTGAAGATGAGCTTATCTCTGTGGTGGGTGATTTTGCGGTTAATGGCAAAACGATCAACTACGCAGGAGATACCAGCCACCAAGGTGTTGAATTTGCACTTAACAGCCGTTACCAAGCCGTGTTTAGTGATCAGGATGAGATCGCCACCAAGTTTATTTATAACTACAGTGATTTTCGCTTTGAAGAGGGGCTATATGAGGGCAACCAAATCGCAGGAGTGCCCAACCACCTCATTCAAACAGAGTTAAGTTATCTGCCTATTAAAAATTGGTCACTGAGTACTAACCTACGCTGGCAACCCACAGATACTTGGGTTGATCATCTGAACAGTGAGTCAGTAAAACAAGATGCTTACTTTTTATTAGGGCTTAAAAGTAGTTATCAATATAATCAAACATTCAAACTGTTTATCGAGTTTAATAACATCACCAATGAAACCTATCAAAGTGCTTATGTTATTCGTGGTCAAAGCGCCCCAGACCTGCCCACTTTTATTCCTGGTGCAGGTTTTAACTTCTCAGCTGGATTCTCTGTTAATTGGTAAGGAAATTTAAATGTTTAAAACACGAAATTCAGGGCTTATTTTTATCCTGTTCAATCTTTTTTTCGGGCAATTCAATGCACTTGCTCAACCCCTTGATACCACTAATCTAAGCGGTATATATGTCGGTGATTATCGCATAACCATGCGCGCAGCTCCCACGGGCGCGATTCTAGGTAATGGTGTACATACCGCTAAATGGCAATGGGATTTTGATACAAACACAGCAACCGTTGAAGGCACCACATTATCCGTTGGTTTTAATTATGCACTTCATGATATTGGCAATGCCAGTGCAACCGATGAAACGCTTTATTTCGATAATAATGGCGATGGAACTTATCGCCTCTATTATTCATTACAAATTTATCACCCTGGTTTAGGCAACCCAATGGCAAGTGCATCAACCACCTTTAAAATAACCGCCATCGGTAATCAACTACAGATAAACACCATCGATGCTGAAGATGGACCGCTTGATGGCATTGTTGGCACGCAAATAGCGGGGGTATTTCCATTGACCATTGAACCCGATTTACGCGGTACGGCGGTACAAAAAGGAGCAGATTCAGACGGAGATGGTTTAAGCGATCAGCAGGCAATTGAGTTAGGTCTTGAGCCTAATGATAATGACAGTGATAAAGATGGTATCGATAATATCACTGAAATTGGCAATGATGTGAGCAACCCCATCGACAGTGATAACGATGGCATCATCGATGCGCTTGAATATGGTGAGGCAGCTAACGATGCCCAAATTGGCATGGGATTAAAACTCGTTTCAGGGGATTTTGTTGAACTAAAAACAGCATCAAATTGGGCGTTAAAAGCAATTATGTCGGGTGATATGCAACATAGAGTGGATAACCTTGACAGCATTGAAGATATTGCCAATACCGACTCAACCTTAGGCGATCCGGGGCTTACTTATCACTATGGCAATATTAGTTTTAACACTTATCAAACTAACAGCGCAAGCACTGATGATAGCAGTACCGTTACATTCAACTTCTCAACGGCTCTTCCTGAGAAATTATTGCTTTATAGCATTGAGGCCACAGGAGAAAGCGAACTGTATCGTTTGATGCCAACTTCTGCTTGGCAACGCTTAGGCACAAACAGCATCGCCATCACTGTCGTTGATGGTAGTGCATCTGATATTGACCAGCAGGTTAATGGCACAATCTCCCTGTCGATTGCCATCACAGGGAATAACTTAGGGGATATTCAGCGTAACGATCATGTCAGCGCAGGCAGTTTACATTGGTTACTTATTCTGAGCATGATGCTACTCATTATCCTGCGATTTTATAACAAGTCAGCCACCATAAAGGGTTTGATACAAGCCCTCTTGTTTTACAAGCTCACTGTGATTGCCCGATTGTGCTAAGCGACCATCTTCTAAGACATAGATAATATCGGCTTGCTTAACGGCTGAAAGACGATGGGCAACAATCAATGTTGTCCTGCCAACCAAAAAGGTTTGTAACGCAAGATGTAGTTTTCGCTCGGTACGGGTATCTAATGCCGAGGTGGCTTCATCTAAAATGACTAACTTAGGATCGCTTAACACCATGCGCGCAATCGCCACACGTTGTCGTTGTCCGCCTGAAAGACGTACGCCACTGCGGCCCAGTTGTGTCTCTAATCCTGCATTGAGCTGTGCTTTTAAGTCTCCTAGCTGTGCAACCTGTAACGCATTCCATAACTGTTTATCGGTGTAATCGATGCCTAATGAGAGGTTTTCTCGTAGGCTACCATTAAACAAAATGGGTTGCTGTAAGACCACGGCAATGTTAGTGCGAATAAGATCAAAACCAATATCTTCACAGCGCTGACCATTAAATAAGATCTCACCACTATTAATAGGATAAAGCCCTAACAATAGCTGTATCAAGGTAGATTTTCCGCCACCACTTGCCCCCACTAAGGCCACTTTTTTTCCTGCGGGTAGGGTTAAACTGAGATTTTTTAACACCTCACGTTGCTCATTGTAGCCAAAGCTTACATTTTTAATCTGCACTGAAATAGCGCTGTTATTGATAAAGGGATCCACTTTACTGGGCAGTTTTTTCTCTTCTTCGAGTTGCAGTAAGGTATTAATGCGTTTAATGGCGGCCGATGCGCTGTACCAAGAGAATTGAATACTCAGCAGCTCTTGTACTGGCGACAACATAAACCATAAATAACCAAATACCGCAAACATCTGACCAATGCTTAAATCACTAAACAATACCAACAACATCGCCACCGCACGAAACAGTTCAAACCCTAAGAGAAACAGTAAAAAGGAGAAACGATTTACCGCTTCAGATTGCCATGCGTATTTATCGGCACTCTCTTTGATGGCGTCGCTGTCCATTTTTAGTTTATCGATGAATGTTTTTTCTCGATGACAAGCACGTAGCTGATAGATAAGATCTAAGGTTTCAATGAGCCTATTTTGAAAGTTTTCAAACGCTTGGTTTTCTCTCTTTTTCAGACGCTGCACACGACTGCCTAATAAACGCGAAAAAGCCACCACCATCGGATTGACCAATAAAATAAATAAGCCTAAGCGCCAATCTATCCACAATAAAATAATCGCAGTACCTAATACCGTGAGCAGGCTAATTAAAAAACGGCTCACCGTACTACCAATAAATTTATCGATGGTTTCAACATCAGTAATAATGTGTGAACTAATACCGCCACTGCCACGTAGTTCATATTGTGAGATACTGATCCGGCCTAATTTTTGTAGCAATATATGGCGCATCTGACAGGTGATATTTTTAGAGATAAGGATAAATTGACGGCTCTGCCATACCCCCAATAGCAGTGAGATAATACGCATTAAAATGACACAAATAAAGATAGTGACAATATAATAAGCGGGTTGTTGCCAGCTAACAGGCAGCCATTGATTCATAAAATCGATACCCATATCAGGCTTATTTAACAAGACTTCATCAACCATCAATGGCATCAATAAGGGGATAGGCACACTCACCAAAGTGGCAATAAGGGCGATAATATTTGCTAACAATAGCCGTTTTTTATGTTGTTTAACCTGCTGAATTAACCAAGCCCAATCAATATTTTTCATTTTTTTCCTTAAAACCTAAAAACCGCGCGGATAAAATTATCCGCGCGGTTTTGTTGTTGTATGACTCTGTTCTAGATTAACAAATCATGACAAAGAAAACTTACATTACTCAGTGATCTCTTGGTAACGGAAGACTAAGTTAGCACTTGCAAGCTCACCGTTTTCACCATAATTACTCAGCAGTTGCATTTTAAACAGGCGTGTACCGCTTGCCGCTTCATCTTTAATCAAGTAAGTGGTGAAAGTTGGCCACATTTTGTGTCCACCATCAACTGCATACTGTAGCGGTCCATAATTACCTGGCGCACTTAATACACCCGATGCTGAATCGGCAAAGTATTTGTATACTTGTGTTGTATCGACTGGATCCGTAACATCATCAAGCTTGACCATGACAGCACCTGATCCACCTTTACCCTCACCAGAAGCACCCCCATTAATTTGCAGTGGGTAATCTCGACCATTTACGGTTAAGCTTAGATCCCAATCAGCATTTTCAGCAACAAGAGTATTTGTTTCTAAATCCCAAAATACACGCTTACTACTAAAATCTAAAACAGGTGAATCAACAGCAGCGGCAAAGACTGAACCATTCCATAATTCCGTTGAAAGCGTCACTTTACGTGTAGTCGTTGCACCAAAAGCCACTTCAACTGTTTTCACTTTAACACGTGAATATTCCTTGCCATCCGCAGAGCGAATTATCCAGCCATTGCCTGCTTTAGCGCTATATACTGGCGCACCTTGACTATAATCAGCATCCAGCCAATTTTCTGTTTTGATGGCTGTTTTAAGGGTATCAAATTTAAACTCTGTGCAACTACTTGCATCTACTTTGTCAAAATCCGTTAGTGTAGAAGCGTCTGTTAACGCTTTAAATTTATCAACAACCGGATTACCCTCTTTATCAAAAAGGTTGCTATATTCATGCGCAACACAACCACTCACTTTGCCGCTCGCTGAAACACCACCATTGAGTTTAAAACCTAAATATTTTTGGTAAGCGATTTGCCATGTATCATCTGTCACTGCACTTGCAGAAACAAAGTCTAGTTTTGCAGCTTGGCTACCATCTGTGGCATCAAGTACAACCGTGCTATATTTTGGTAGTTCAGGTGCAGGTGGATCAGGTGTTTTATCATCACTTGATGAGCTTCCACAGGCACTTAGTAGCGCAGACGAAATAAGGACTGCAAGCAGTTTTTTTGAGGTTAAAAGGTTCATAGTATCTCCATATAGTATAAAAATGTAACGGTTAAAAATCAAAAGCAAGTTAAAAGAGGTCAGCCAGTAAAACGCACACCTAAGTAGATGAAACGGCCACTTTCAGGTCTAAAATCATCACCCGTTAAAGGCACATCACGCGTGGTTCCCATTAAGTTATCAATACCCATAAACAGGGTTAAGCTATTGCTAATATCGGTGTTTATTTTAAAATCAAAGGTCGAATAAGCAGGTGAAATGATATTGTTATCTGCATCCACAAATTGCTCACTTTGATAATTTCCATACAATGAAAAAAGGGTATTGATAGGTTGAACTTGATAGTTCACTTTGAATTTAGCTTGATGTCTTGGACGCTGTGTCAGCTGCTTATCAATTTCTAAATTAATGGCATCAAGATAGGTGTAAGAGATATTTGATGATAAAGACTCCGTAAACGCGTACCCGGAAGTGATATCTATCCCTTGGGTACGTGCTTTACCAATATTGCTATATTTATAAATACTTAACCCAGTTGCATTGGAGTCTTGTTCATCCAACTCGGTGCTAATGAGATTTTTAATGTCGTTATAGAAGAAATTTATATCGGCATGAAAGTTGTCGTTGTAATTGTATTCTGCGCCCACTTGTAAGCTTGTTGACGTTTCAGGGGTAAGATCTGGGTTGCCTATTACCATATAGCCTAACGCGCTATGATCAAAAATATAGTGACGCTCTTTTAAGGTGGGTACACGGTAACCACTGCCGATACCAACACGAAATTTCATCTGTTGATCAAGCCAATTAGGGGAGTACATCAAATTTATTTTCGGTGCAATATGAGAGCCAAAATCACTGTCATTCTGATAACGAATACCCGGTAGTAGCTCTAACTCATCACCAATGAAAATATCGTTTTGTGCATAAAACTCAACACTTGAGCGCGTTTTCTCACCCTGCATCTCATCAACAATCACCACCTCATCAGCCGTTCTTTTAGCTTGTGTTTGCGATAAACTATTTTGCAGGCCAACAATACCAAAGGTAAGCAACTGATTATCACCTAATGGATGATCAAACTGTACTTCGCCTTTATTAAACTGACTCTCACCTAAACGACTTTGATCAATGTAACCGGTCGATAATATATCTTGATCGGTACTATCAGTGAAGTTTTCAAACATATACCAAGCAGAAAGTTCCCCTTTCTCAAACAGCGGTGTATCAAAGCTAATGCTGATACTTTTACGCTTCGCCTCTTCCAGCTTCTCTTTTTTTACCTCACCAATACCCGGCACATAACTGCTAAAGTTTTTATTAATATCTTCATGATAATAACTCGGTGCAATCATCAGCTCAGCGCCTGTTGCAAAACGATAACCTAACTGTGCAGAAAGATTGCTTTTAGTACCTGCATCCCCCTCAAAAGCCCATGTCGAATTGTCTAAATCTGTGCCTTGTTTATAACGCAGATCCGCCATTAACTGACCAAACCAACGACCACTGTTGTGACTAATAAAAAAGTTAGCATGGCTATTATTAAATGGACTATCACCGACGTTTTGCTCACCATGCGTGCCAGAATCGAGGGTTACCTTATAAGATGTACCTATTTTAGCGCGCTTGGTGATCACGTTGATCACCCCACCCATCGCGGAGCTGCCATACAAAGCAGAAACGGAGCCTTTTACTATTTCAATATGCGCCACATCGGCCACCGCGATTTGACTAAGATCGACACTTGCTCCCGTAGAAGCAGAGACAGGTTTTCCATCAATTAATACCAAAACACGATCAGCATCAAACCCTTGTAACCAAACCTCTTGACCGCTTTTTCCATGAATCGGTTTTAACACCACACCCGGGACATTTTGTAATGCTTCAGCGAGATCGCGTGCATGGCTATTTTTTAGCTCTTGGGCTGTAACAACTTCAATGCGCACAGGGCTATCTACTAAGCGACGCTCTGTTTTGGTGCCTGTTATGACCAGCGTCTCTTCTGTTTCACTCTCAGCAAGTAACGGCAAACTTATTGCGACAAGTATGCCTAGCAATAACAAATTTCTTCGGTAATGTTGTTTTAAGAAGTGTCCACTCGCCATCACTTAGCCCTATTTCTATAATGTAAAATCGCGCAGATGATAATAGAAATGATTATCAATTACAATAAGAAATAGGGTAATGAAGTAAGTTAATTAAGAGCCATTCGCTGAGTTCACTAAATAAAAAACATAACCCATTGAAATATATTATTAATATTACTTTGGAGTGGATGGTAATTTATGATTTGGTGGCTAAACATGATATTTAAATATAAAAAGAAATAAAATAATGTTAAATATTGGCAGGTAAATTCAATATAAAAAGCTCATTACCACCTCTACCGTGATAATGATTTACTTTAATAGTTTGTTCTTTTTATAGGGTAAGCAGTGATAAATATTTTATTGGAAAGATCGTGGATGATGCTCGGCATGCAGATCTTTCAAACGATCTTGGGCAATATGGGTATATATTTGTGTGGTAGAAAGACCACTATGATCTCGGATGATGTTCTGCATGCAGATCTTTCAAACGATCTTGGGCAATATGGGTATATATTTGTGTGGTAGAAAGATCACTATGTCCGAGTAACATCTGCACCACACGCAGATCAGCCCCATAATTAAGTAGATGAGTGGCAAAGGCATGACGTAAAACGTGTGGTGAAATAAGGCTTTTATCAATACCACAAACCTGCGCGTAAAACTTTATACGATGCCAAAAAGTTTGCCTCACCATTGCAGTGCCACGGCGACTCGGGAATAACACATCACTGCTTTGCCCTTTTAATAATTCACTGCGTATTTCATTTATATAGCGATCTAACCAATAGTTTGCCTCCTCCCCCATGGGGACTAAACGGGTTTTTCCGCCTTTCCCCGTAACACGTACCACCCCTTGTTGTAGATTTATCTCATCCATCGAAAGTCCTGTTAACTCTGAAACACGCAACCCTGTCGCATAGAGCAATTCCAACATCGCTTTATCACGAAACTGCACTGTATCGGTTAAGTCTGGCGCAGAAAGTAGTGCATCTACTTCTGATTCAGAAAGTGATTTAGGCAATGGTTTAATGGTTTTGGGGCTTTGTAGCTTGGCGCTCGGATCGTCTTCACGCAGTTTTTCTCGACATAAAAACTGATAATAGCGGCGCAATGCACTCATTAAACGCGCCGTTGAACTGTTTTTATACTCTATATCGCAATTTAAACGAAAACTAAAATAGTCACTTAAATCCGAATAAGTTGCATCAGCAAGGGGTTTATTTCTGCCCATCAAAAAATTTTCAACCAAACAAAGATCAAAGCGATAGGAGACAAGTGTGTTTTGCGAAAGTCCTCGCTCTAACCACAATGAATCTAAAAATTGGTCAATCGTTAATGCTTCCATTACACTCTCTCTACTCTTTGTTTATTAAGGCTTATCAAAATGAAAATTGGTTTATTTTATGGATCTAGTACTTGCTATACAGAAATTATGGCGGAAAAAATTCAAGCTTTTATTGGTGAAGATCTCATTGATATTTATAACATAAAAGAGGTCGGTTTAAGTAAAACAAGTGATTATGATGTGCTTATTTTTGGCATCTCTACGTGGGATTACGGTGAGCTACAAGAAGATTGGGGCGCACTGTGGCATGAAGTCTGTGGTTTAAGTGTCACCAATAAAATTGTCGCCATTTTTGGTTTGGGTGATCAAGAAGGGTATGGCGAATGGTTTATTGATGCAGTAGGCATGTTGCACGATGAATTAGAGGTGCAATCTCCCAAATTTATTGGCCAGTGGCCTATTGAGGGTTACCAATTCAGCGCCTCAAAAGCACTAACAGCAGACAAACAATATTTTTACGGATTAGCCATTGATGAAGATTCACAATATGAGCTAAGCGATGAACGTATTGAGCAGTGGTGTTTGCAAATTTTAGAAGAGATACAAACACAGATCTAATTTTGATCATTTGCGTTAATTTGTAACATTAGGCAAATAACATGTTTGTTTAAATTCTAACTTTACCGCACGAATTTTAACCTTTTGGTGCGTTTTACCTCTGTTTTTCATCTCATTGATCACACTTATAAAATTACCACTTAGTTATTTAATTACAGCATCGTTACTATTCTGATCCAGATCAACCGCCCATTTAACGCTTTCGTTAAGCTAGCACCCTTTATTAATAGTCTTCATGAATGATGCTTTTTATTCATGAATACTATTTATTAAAATTAAGTTAACTTTAAATTACTCACGGAGTACACCTCATCATGTCGGATGATATAGAAAATAAGAGTTATCGCGAGCTGCATAAACCAGCCAGTGAATTTGAAACTCGCTCAGACTATTTAGATTATGAACTACAAATTATGAAACCACGTCGTTGGGCTTTAAATCTGCCTGGTCGTGATTTTAACTTTGAATGGGAAGATTTAGTGCCAGCAATCGCAGGTACTATCGGTATTATCGCCATGTACTCAGCGGTAATGATGTCTTGGGCAGAAGGGTTAACGGAGGCTTGGCCACACATTACCTTAGGCAAAGAGTTTGCCATTGAAGTTGCACGTGTTGAGATGCTTATCCCAGCGCTGCTGTTCTGTATTATTGCCTCAGGCCTCTTAAATCCACGTGCCAATCTTGCCGGTAACCACGGCCCAATGATTCCATTAATTGGTGCTATCGCATTAGCCGGCGCTCACCCTCTTGCATTAGCATTGTTGTTAGGTGTATTTGGTTTACTGCTTAGTTACTTTAAAGGTGGTTCTAAATTGGTTAATTTAACCAGTGAAGGGGTTGCAGGCGGCTTATTGGTATTCCTTGGTTTTACCGGGGCATTCAGCCAAATTGGATACATTCAAGACTGGTCAAAAAGTATTGATATGGGTCACGTAGGGTTAATCGTATTAGCGGTTAATGTCATTTTATATGCATTCCTTGCAAAAGTCGGCAAACGTTGGTTAGCAATCCCCGCTTGTGCCATTACAGGTTTATTGATTGCACTCGCCTTTGGTGCAGGTTTTGATCTGCAATTTACTACCGAAATGGGTCTGCCAAATCTGAACCCTGTTTACTGGTGGGGAAGCACCACTGAGGGGTGGATGTTAGGGCTACCAAACCTTGAGCATTTCATTGCGTCACTGCCTTTTGCTATTTTAGCCGTTGCGATGTGGTCACCCGATTTCTTAGGTCACCGTATCTTCCAAGAACTTAACTACCCTAGAAATACCGAAAAAGTATTAATGGATGTTGATGATACAATGACCACCTGTTCTATCCGTCAAATCGTCGGCACTGCAGTGGGTGGTGGTAACATTACCTCTTCTTGGGGTACGTACATGATCCCCGCTGCTATCGCAAAACGCCCTATTCCAGCAGGTTCAATTCTGCTTGGTTCACTGTGTATCATTATTGCAATTTTGGGTTTCCCGATGGATGTTGCAGTTTGGCCTCCCGTGATGCGTATTGCTTTGTTAGTCGGTGTATTCTTACCACTACTTGAAGCGGGTATGCAGATGATTAAAAATACTAAAGATTCTCAATCAGCTGGTATTTGTATCTTCGCTGCCGCGGTATTTAACCCAGTATTGGCTTGGGCATTAACCATGATGCTTGATAATAACGGTTTAATTGGCGATAAAGAGCGCGCTAAGAAACTGTCGTTTATCGATAAGATTGTTATCCCGGGTGGCGTATTAGTTATCTGTCTAATCGCAATGCTTGCGGTGGGTATGTTTGAATCGAAATATGGTATCCCCGCGTTTCTATAAATACTAAATAGAAACACAGACATTAAAAAGGCGAAGAGTTATCTCTTCGCCTTTTTTGTTATAAGAAACGGGTTCAGCTTTATTTAAAATAAAGTACATCAAAATATAAAATCATCACTACCAAATTGTTGTACGACACAAAGAAACGTTCTTCTTCGTGCCTTCGTGGTTAATCGCTTTTAACTCTCTTTAATTACGCTAATAAAGGTAAAACTAACGTTTTACGTCCATTTTTATGCACTTAAATCAATAATCAGATCTTCTGCAATATCTTGTAACGATGCAACCAAACCTGCTTTATCAAACTGCTCATCCACCACTATTTTGAAGTGGCTGGTAAACAGTGTGCCACCAATCGCAGGAACACCTAAACGGTTACACTCCATATTTTCAACAATAATGCTATTGTCACTGAGCACTTGAGTAATATGGCGAACAAGGCCGGGTCTGTCTTTACCATCGATACAAAGATCAAGGGGGGTTGATTTTTCATGGGTGACACGGCCTAAATTAACCGCTTCAACATTAATATCTAATGCCTTAAATTCAGCCGTTAGTTTTTCAACGTTATCAGCATCAATCTCTATTTTGATAAGCCCTGCAACATAACTATCAATATGGCTAATTTTACTGTTTAACCATTTTCCGCCTAACGCATGCGTCTTATCGGATAATACTCTAATCAGATCCGCTTGATTAGAGCCACTTACTGTGACCATTACTTGAACATTCATAGACTTACTCCCCAAAAAATACAGCTATCATATTGTTATAAAAAGAAACTTCTACTTTGACTATACATCTAATCTAATTATAAACCACTACTGAAATAAGGCTCATTAATTGTACAATAGAGAACATGAGTGCAATCACTGTACGGCTGTATTTCAGCGACAAAGCAATGTTAACAGATCACACAATTAAGAAAATTAGCTACATTTTGGGCGGATTAAGGTAGGGAATTTAACATTTCCGTCACTTATCATGGAATATTCCTATTAAACTGTAATAAAATTACAACTAAACTGGCAATTTTGATTTGGATCAACTTTATTGCAGAATCATTTGTTAGACTAATTTTGTAGCAAAAGTAGGGATAAAAACATGAAAGCAGAAAATAAGATTGATGAGTTATTACCTCATCAAATCACAGAAAAAGCGGATGAGATTGCTTACAGTAAAGCAACCAAAGCGTTTCTGTCTGCTTTTTACCTCGCCATTACCGCGGGTATGTTTATTAGCCTTGCATTTGTCTTCTATATTACCGTCACCACAGGTGCAAACGATCTCCCTTGGGGCATCAAAAACTTTATTGGCGGTCTGGCATTTAGTCTCGGACTCTTATTAGTTGTTGTTGTCGGAGGTGAACTCTTCACCAGTAGTACCCTTACCCTTATTGCTAAAGCAAGCCATAAAATTACTACCGCACAGATGTTAAAAAACTGGGCTATTGTCTATTTGGGTAACTATGTAGGCGCCACTTTTTTGGTGTTTTTAGTGTTTTTTGCGAGCATGTATATGGGTGATAATGGCCAATGGGGGCTCAACGCATTAAACATTGCAGAACATAAACTACACCATTCTTTTACTGAAGCCGTTACGCTAGGCATTTTATGTAATATTATGGTTTGTTTGGCTATTTGGATGGCTTTTGGCGCACGTAGTGTCACTGATAAAATGTTTGCAGTTTTACTGCCAGTTGCTATGTTTGTCTCTTCAGGTTTTGAACACTGTATCGCAAACATGTTTATGGTACCAACAGGCATTATGATTCAACACTTTGCGCCTGCTGAGTTTTGGACTGTAATAGGTCACTCTGCCCGTGAGTTTTCATATCTAAATAGTAGTAACTTTATTATTAACAATTTAATACCCGTGACTATCGGTAATATTATCGGTGGTGGCGTTATCGTTGGTTTGATGCACTGGATGATCTATCTTCGTCCCCTGCAAAAAATCAATAAAAAATCTTAACTTTTAATCTAACTATAAAGGTAAATCTTTATGACTAAACTTAACGAAGACTTTGCATCAGCATGGAACGGTTTTGCTGGTGATACTTGGAAAACTGAGGTTAATGTTCGTGACTTCATCCAAAAAAACTACACACCTTTTGATGGCGACGAAAGTTTCCTTGCAGGTGCGACTAAAGCAACGGATGAGCTTTGGGAAAATGTAATGGTTGGCATCAAACAGGAAAATGCTACCCATGCACCTGTTGATTTCGATACAGACGTTATCTCTACGATCACAGCGCATGACGCTGGTTATATCAATAAAGATTTAGAAACGATTGTTGGTCTACAAACTGAAAAACCACTAAAACGTGCGATTATCCCTAATGGCGGTATTCGTATGATTGATGGTTCTTGTAAAGTTTACGGTAAAGAGCTTGATGCGGGTATCCGCACTATGTATTCAGATCACCGTAAAACGCATAACCAAGGTGTTTTTGATGTGTATACAGGCGACATTCTTAAATGTCGTAAATCAGGTATATTAACGGGTTTACCAGATGCTTACGGTCGTGGTCGTATTATTGGTGATTACCGTCGTGTTGCACTGTACGGAATCGATTACCTAATGACTGAAAAATCTAAGCAACACAGAAGCTTAGAGAAAGATCTTGTTGCTGGTGAAACGCTTGAAGATACCATGAAATTGCGCGAAGAGATCTTCGAGCAATATCGTGCTTTAGGTCAAATGAAAGTAATGGCTGCTAAATATGGCTCTGACATTTCAGGCCCTGCAACCTCTGCACAAGAAGCGATTCAGTGGACTTACTTTGGTTACCTAGCGGCAATCAAATCTCAAAATGGCGCTGCAATGTCATTTGGTCGTACGGCGACTTTCCTTGATATCTACCTAGAAAAAGATATCCAAGATGGGAAAATCACTGAGCAACAAGCACAAGAGCTTATCGATCACTTGGTAATGAAACTACGTATGGTGCGTTTCCTACGTACACCTGAATATGATGATCTATTCTCTGGTGACCCTATTTGGGCAACAGAATCTATCGGTGGTATGGGTGTTGATGGTCGTACTCTGGTCACTAAAAACAGTTTCCGTTTCCTACACACACAATACACTATGGGTCCTTCTCCAGAGCCAAACATCACTGTTTTATGGTCTGAAGAGCTTCCAATCAACTTCAAAAAATATTGTGCAAAAGTATCTATCGATACTTCATCTATTCAATATGAAAATGATGATCTAATGCGTAACGATTTCGACAACGATGACTATGCTATCGCTTGTTGTGTATCACCCATGATTGTTGGCAAACAGATGCAATTCTTCGGCGCACGTGCCAACTTAGCGAAGACGCTTCTGTACGCAATTAACGGCGGTGTTGATGAGAAGTCGAAAGTACAAGTTGGCCCGACGACTATCCCAGCAATCACATCTGAAGTATTAGATTTTGATGAAGTTTACACTAACCTTGATCACTTCATGGAATGGCTTGCTGACCAATATGTGACAGCACTTAACTGTATTCATTATATGCATGATAAATACAGCTACGAAGCATCACTCATGGCACTACACGACCGTGACGTTGAACGTACTATGGCATGTGGTATCGCAGGTCTTTCAATTGCAGCGGATTCACTTTCTGCCATCAAATACGGCACCGTTAAACCAATCCGTGATGAAAATGGTATCGCAATTGATTTTGATATCTCGGGTGATTACCCTAAATTTGGTAATAATGAATCTCGTGTTGATGATATCGCTTGTGATCTTGTTGAAAGCTTCATGAAGAAAATTCAAGCACGTAAAATGTACCGTAATGCACGTGCTACACAGTCTATTCTTACTATTACATCAAATGTTGTATACGGTAAGAAAACAGGGACTACACCTGATGGTCGCCCTGCTGGCGCACCTTTTGCACCGGGCGCAAACCCAATGCACGGACGTGATGAGAAAGGGGCTGTTGCATCATTAACATCGGTTTCTAAACTGCCGTTTGCTTATGCACAAGATGGTATCTCGTATACTTTCTCTATCGTGCCAAATGCACTGGGTAAAACAGATGATTCACGACGTTCAAACCTTGCAGGTCTAATGGACGGTTACTTTAAGCACACACCTGAAATTGAGGGTGGTCAACACTTAAACGTAAACGTGATGAACCGTGAAATGCTCGTTGATGCGATGGAAAATCCTGAGAAATACCCGCAGTTAACTATTCGTGTATCAGGTTACGCAGTACGTTTTAACTCGTTGACAAAAGAGCAACAAAACGACGTAATTTCACGCACTTTTACAGCAAGCATGTAAAGAGTATTTTGATAAAAAAGCATAGATAAACAGGTTAACTTTAAACTTACCCTGTTATACTAAAAAAGGTTTCATCCGCAAGGGTGAAACCTTTCTTTTTATATGAAGAATAATTATTTAAGAGTCACTGCGCAGCGATTACATAATTATTTTTAGGAGTTACCAATGTCAGTTATTGGACATATTCATTCTATCGAAACTTGTGGCACCGTTGATGGCCCAGGTATTCGTTTTATCATCTTTTTACAGGGCTGTTTAATGCGCTGTAAATATTGCCATAACCGCGATACGTGGGATCTCGATGGTGGTAAAGATATGACGGTCGATGAACTGATGACTGAAATGTTGCAATATCGCCATTTTATAGAGGCATCTGGTGGTGGCATTACCATCTCAGGTGGCGAAGCAATGTTACAACCTGAATTTGTACGCGCGATGTTTGAAGCGTGTCGTTTAGAGGGCATTCATACTTGCCTTGATACCAACGGTTTTGTACGTCGTATTGATGACACCACAAAATCAGTGCTTAATGTGACTGATTTAGTCTTACTCGATATCAAGCAGATGGATAATAAAAAACATATCGACTTGACCCATGTCAGTAATAAATACACCCTTGACTTTGCAAAGTATTTAGCCGATCAGAATCAACCTGTTTACCTACGTTATGTGGTTCTCCCAGGTTATACCGACAGTATTGAAGATGTACATGCATTAGGTCGCTTTATCGCCCCAATGAAAAATATCGAAAAAATAGAGATGTTACCTTACCATGAACTTGGCAAGCATAAGTGGACGGCGATGGGTGAAATTTACCCGCTAGACGGTGTTAACCCACCACCACGTGAGACCATGGAAGAGCTAAAAAACATTCTTCTACAATATAACGATGACGTCCTTTATTAATAATTTTATACGGGAACAGGACTTCAGTCCTGCTCTGTTTTTTAATAAAAGATAAAACACAAAACTAACGAGTCTCCATGACCCCATTTATCTGCCCACTTTGCCAAAGCACTTTTTCACAGATTAATAACACCCAAATTTGTGAAAATAACCACCACTTCGATATCGCCAAAGAGGGTTATCTCAACCTGTTACCCGTGAATGCAAAAAATTCTAAAAATCCCGGTGATAACAAAGAGATGATGATGGCGCGCCGTGCTTTTTTAAACAGTGGGAGTTATCTGCCGTTAGCTGAAAAGCTAGCAACCCTTGTGGGTGACTTACTTAAAAATAAAAGTAAAGCGACACTGCTAGATTTAGGTTGCGGAGAGGGTTACTACACTGATTATTTGGCAAACAGTCTGCCTAATTCAACGATCATCAACGCCTTAGATATCTCCAAAGTAGCCGTCCGTTACGCTTCCAAACGTTACAAAAAAATAAACTTTTGTGTTGCCAGTGCTTACGATGTCCCACTTAAAGATAACAGCCTCGATGCACTAATCCGTATCTATGCACCATCATTGGACAGTGAACTGCAACGACTGATTAAACAAGATGGTTACCTTATTACCGTCACCCCTGCCCCACGTCACCTTTTCGAGTTGCGTGAAAAAATTTATGAGCAGGTTAATGCACATCTTAGTGAAAATGAAGCGCCAGCAGGTTTTAGCAAGATAGAGCAGATAAACCTCAACTATCCATTAGCGATAAACGAGGCACAGATCTTAAAAGATCTGATCCGGATGACCCCGTTTGCATGGAAGTTTAATGAGCAGAAGATGCAAAGCTTGCTCGATGAAAAACAGTGGAGAATTGAGTGTGATTTTAATATTGAGGTTTATAAAAAACGGTCGGCAGAAAGCTAAGGGATCGTTACAAAATAACTTGCTATAAATTGTTTCCAAAAAGCCTTAGGGGACTGGCTATTTTAAAAACAAAATCGCAAGTAATATTGAAGCCAATCCTAAATCAATTCATTATTCTGTAAGAAATTATCACCACCACGCTTAAATGCGTTTTTAAGCAACAATGCTAAATCTAAATAACGTGGACGCTGTGCCATCACCCGCTCTTTTGTAGACTGATTATTTAAGGTTTTTTCAATGGCGGCATACCAAGGTAACAACTGATTTGGTAAAAAAGTTGCTGAACGCTTACCTAACCAATACAACCCTTGCACAGGTAATCCCATCAAAAACAACACTAAGGTAGCAGTAGCGGGCCAATCTAACATCGCGGGAAAAAACATATTCAAGCTAATGATTAACATGATAAAAGCGGGAATTACCTTGATTGATAGGCGTGTATAAAAAGCCACCTTACTATCAACAAAAAGACAATTTAAGGTTTTTTGCTTGGGCCAATTTTTTAGATAAAGGTCGCCCTGTCTAACTACATCAAAAAATAGATTCAAAATAACCTCCTAAAATGCCATCTAATCTTAACAAAGATTACCACAAACAGCGAAAGCTTAAATAGTTAATGGAAAAATTGATTTTAAATAGTTTTTCCCTAAATCTACTTTGTAATTTTATTACAGAAGCGTAAACTTTGAAAAATAAAATGTGATCAGTGTCATACTATCACTTCATCTGTAACCGCCTAGTTTGGTGTGTTAAATCTTCAACTCTCTATTACTGGAATATTCCATGAGCAATAAATTAGTTCTTGTCCTTAACTGCGGTAGTTCATCTCTTAAATTTGCTGTTATCAACGCCAATAATGGTGACGAAGTGATCAGTGGTCTTGCTGAATGCTTTAATCTTCCTGATGCACGCATCAAATGGAATGTTTCAGGAAAAAAAGACGCCATTCATCTACCCGCTAATAGCGCTCACTCAGAAGCTATCACTTATATTGTAGAAGAGATTATCAAAAAAGAGGTCGGTTTAGCAGAACAATTAATTGCTGTAGGTCATCGCATTGTTCATGGTGGCGAACATTTTACACAGTCAGTAATTGTTGACAAACAAGTTCTTGCTGAATTAAAACAATGTTCATCACTCGCACCACTACATAACCCAGCGGCTATTTTAGGCATTAAGGCTGCACAAGAGGCTTTTTCAACACTTCCTCAGGTTGTTGTTTTTGATACTGCATTTCATCAAACCATGCCTGAAAAAGCATTTATGTACGCACTTCCAAGTCACCTCTATAAAGAAAAAGGGATTCGTCGTTATGGAATGCATGGTACAAGCCACCTATTTGTCAGCCGAGAAGCAGCTAAAGCACTTAACAAACCACTTGCAGAGACCAATGTCATTACTGCTCACCTTGGTAATGGTGGCTCAATAACAGCGGTGAAAGGTGGAAAATCGGTTGATACCAGTATGGGCATGACACCACTTGCAGGAATAGTAATGGGTACACGTTGTGGCGATCTAGATCCGAGTATCATTGAATATTTAATTACGCGTGAAGATTACACCCTTGAAACCGTCATGGATATGTTACAAAAACAGAGTGGTCTGTTGGGTATCTCTGGTATTTCAAGTGACTTCCGTGATGTCGCAAACGCGGCAGCAGAAGGTCATAAAAACGCAAACTTAGCTATCGATATGTTTTGTTATCGCTTAGCGAAATATATCGCAGCTTATACAGTGCCGTTAGGACGTGTTGATGCGCTTATTTTCACTGGCGGAATCGGTGAAAATTCCGATCTGGTTCGTGAAAAAGTACTTAACCTATTAACCATTTTTGGTTACCAAATTGATGAGGCAAAAAACAAAGCAACAAAACTAGGCAAACAGGGTATTATCACCCAAGAAAACTCCCCTATCGCAATGGTTATTCCAACCAATGAAGAGTGGGTGATCGCAGAAGATGCTGCAGCACTTGTTTCAGCTTAATCTATAATAGATAAATATCTTAATTTGGAGAGCGAATACTCTCCTTTCTTATTTTACATCCTTATTTAAAAGGAATCGTCATGTCCCGCACAATTATGCTCATTCCCATCGGCTCTGGCGTTGGTGTTACCTCTGTTAGTCTTGGTATGGTTCGCGCAATGGAACGCCAAGGCGTTGCCGTTAATTTCTTTAAACCTATCGCACAGCCTCGCCTGGGTGATATAGGTCCAGAGCGTTCAACAGCAACACTGCGTAATGGTTCATCAATTAATCCCCCCGAGCCCTTTGCAATGAAATATGCAGAGAATCTTATCTCATCAGGCAATACATCTGAACTACTAGAAAATATCGTTGAGCGTTTCCAAGGTTGCACAAAAAACAGTGATGTGATCATTGTTGAAGGACTTGTTCCTACTGACAAACATCAATTTGCGAATGAGATAAACTACAGCATCGCTAAAGCATTAAGTGCAGAGATGGTTTTTGTCACACACCCAAGCAATGATTCTTCACAACAACTGAAAGAGCGCATGGAAATTGCCATCGCCTCTTTTGGTGGTAAAAAGAATAAGCGCATCGCAGGCTGTATTATTAATAAAGTTGGCGCGCCAATGGATGAAAAAGATAAAAATCGTCCTGATATGAGCGAGATGTTTGATATTCCAACCAGTGGATCACATACCAACCTTGAAGTATTACAGATGTTCAGCAAAAGCCCGCTACCTATCTTAGGTTGTATCCCTTGGAGTGCGGATCTGATTGCGCCACGTGTTAAAGACTTGGCAATACATTTAGAAGCAAAAATATTAAATGAAGGTGATATCGAACACCGTCGTTTACACAGCGTAACGTTCTGTGCACGTACCATTCCTAACATGGTGCAGTATTTTAAAGCGGGATCAATGCTCGTCACTTCAGGCGATCGCAGTGATGTGATTATTGCGGCCTGTTTAGCGGTGATGAACGGTATGCAGATCGGCTGTCTATTATTAACCGGCGATTACCCACCTGAAGAAGAGGTAATGAAACTGTGTGGTCGTGCAATGGAATCAGGTTTACCCATTTTATTGATCAAGAGTAATACATGGCAAACCGCACAGCGCCTACAAAATTTCAATATGGAAATTCCTATTGATGATGTTGAACGTATCGAAAAAGTACAAGAGTATATCGCCAGCCATATCGACAAACATTGGTTAAATACGTTAACTGAAGATTCTTTATTAACACGTCGTTTATCACCACCTGCATTCCGTTACCATTTAACCGAGCTTGCACGTAAATCGAACCAACGTATCGTTTTACCGGAGGGTGAAGAGCCACGTACTATTCAAGCGGCACTTATCTGTGCACAACGTGGTATCGCAAAACCCGTATTATTAGGTGATCCAGAAGAGATCCATCGCATTGCAACACAGCAAGGTATTGAATTAACAGATGATGTAGAAATCATCAATCCAAATGATGTACTTGAAAACTACGTTGCACCTATGGTTGAGCTACGTAAAGCAAAAGGCTTAACTGAGGTAGTTGCCCGCGAGCAGCTGCAAGATACTGTTGTATTAGGTACGATGATGCTAGCAGAAGAAGAGGTAGCCGGTCTTGTTTCTGGTGCAATACACACCACAGCAAACACCATTCGCCCCGCGCTGCAATTAATTAAAACAGCACCGGGTGCGAACCTTGTTTCATCTATCTTCTTTATGTTATTACCTGATCAAGTATTGGTTTACGGAGATTGTGCCATCAACCCAGATCCAACGGCTGAGCAACTTGCAGATATCGCTATTCAATCAGCAGACTCTGCTATCGCCTTTGGTATCGACCCGAAAGTAGCAATGATCAGCTATTCAACAGGTGATTCAGGCGCAGGCAGTGATGTAGAAAAAGTACGTGAAGCCACTAAAATTGCCCAGCAACGTCGCCCAGATCTATTGATTGATGGCCCTCTACAATACGATGCGGCTGTGATGGAAAATGTTGCTAAGAGTAAAGCGCCAAACTCTAAAGTTGCAGGTCAGGCAACGGTCTTTATCTTCCCAGATTTAAACACCGGTAACACCACTTACAAAGCGGTACAACGTAGTGCAGACCTGATCAGTATCGGTCCAATGTTACAAGGTATGCGCAAACCAGTGAATGATTTGTCTCGTGGTGCATTAGTAGACGATATCGTTTACACTATCGCATTAACGGCAATTCAAGCAACACAAGCAGCAGAGAAAGCGTTAGCAGCAAAAAGCTAAGCTATTTTCTCTAAACTAAAAAGCCCCGTTATGGTTAACATAACGGGGCTTTTTTATATTTAATGTTATGAATATAGCGCCTTGCACTGCATCAAAGCGAACTTTAGTTTAAAGGTTCATCATCGCTAAACTCAGCAATTAAGTTTTGTACCTCCTTGAGCATATTTTTACTGCCACAGAAAAAGGCGATGCGTTGGTGTAATTCAGTCGGTTTAACCTCCAGAATACGATTAAAGCCATCACTTGCAATGCCCCCCGCTTGCTCAATCAAGAATGCCATCGGATTACACTCATACAATAAACGCAACTTTCCTTTCGGTGCAGAAGCGGTAGAAGGGTAGATGTATATCCCCCCCGTGATCAGGTTACGATGAAAATAAGACACTAATGAGCTGATATAACGTGAAGTATAAGGTCGTTGGTTCGGCTCATCTATCTCTTGGCAAAATTTCAGGTACTTTTTTATCCCTGCTGGAAATTTAAGATAATTACCTTCGTTAATGGAATAAGTGTGGCCATTTTCAGGCACCACCATATTTTCGTGAGAAAGATAAAAGGTGCCCAGTGAAGGATCGTAAGTAAAGCCATGTACGCCATGTCCCGTTGTATAAACAAGCATGGTTGATGAACCATAAATGATATAACCGGCGACAACTTGCTCAGTGCCAGCTTGTAAAAAATCAGAAATTACCGCGGGTGTGTCCACAGGACTAATACGTTTGTAGATTGAAAAAATAGTACCAACCGAGACATTCACATCAATATTTGAAGAGCCATCCAGCAGATCCATTAATACGATATATTTACTGTTGCATCCACGTTCACTGTCGATGACAATAATATCATCTTCCTCTTCTGATGCGATACCACAGACTTCTCCGCGCGGCTTTGAAAGTGTCATTGGCATACAAATCCATTTTTTGTTGCATTTCACCTTGTACATTTTCAACCCCTGTCGAGCCGACAATATCAACCAAACCGGCTTTATTTATATCGCGGTTGACGACTTTTGTCGCTAACTGAATCGCCCCCAGTAGCTGTGTAAGTTCACCCGTGGCTTCGGAAAATTGATTTTGTTTAGAGATGATATATTCGTCAAGTGTGATCATGCTTATCTTGTGGAAAGTCTATTTACATTTTTATCTGTGGGTATTCGAGTCGAATAAAGAGGCCTGAGTAATAAGAAATTACTCAGGCTTAGTTCCATTTACTTATTTAGATTACTTATTTGCATTGCTTAATGAGTTCAGTAACCTGCTCTAACGAACCAAGTTCAGTACCACTGCGACTTGCTGTTGCAGCGCCACAAGCGAGCCCATAAGGTAAGGCTTGTTGCAAAGACTCACCTAAGCTCAAACGCCACACAATACCAGCGACCATGGAGTCGCCTGCACCAATAGGATTAGCCTCTTTTATAATCGGCGTTTCAACTTTTGAAAAGTCCTGCTCGGTCACCAGCAAGGCTCCTTCTGCCCCCAAAGAGACCACTAAATTTTTAGGGCCTGAATTAAGTAGTGCTGCACACCAAACACTTGCGTCATCTAGCTGGCGATCAGTCAGTGCTAATAATTGCTGTGCTTCCTCTAAATTAGGTTTTGCTAACGCAGGTTTTGCTAAACAGCCTAATCGCAATGCTTCACCACTTGAGTCTAAAATGGCAAATGCACCAGCAGCCTCAATGAGCGCAATCAGATCGGCATAAATACGGTTATCAACACCGGGTGGCAAACTCCCCCCTAAAACCCACCAATCACCTGCTTTAAGATTCTGTTTTACAGACTTCATTAAACTTGCCAATTCAGCCTTTGAGACTTCTGGCCCAGCTTCATTTACTTTAATATGTCGTGCTTCACCCTGCGCCACAATCGAGATATTAGTGCGTGTTTCACCGCTAATTTCAGTAAACTGTGTATTAATACCCTGCTTAGTTAATGTGGCTTTTAAGCGTTGTCCGCTATAACCGCCAACAAATCCCATTGCAGTGCTATCGACATTTAAATTCCGTAGCATACGTGAAACATTAAAACCTTTGCCGCCACAGTCCATGCGCGAGCCCAATGCGCGCGAGACACTGTCAAATTGAAATTGCTCAATTTTCAACTCCAAATCAACAGCGGGATTCAGTGTTAATGTATAGATCATAACGTGTCCTTTATACATTCTTCAAACAATGCATGCTCAGCAGCAATATTCCAAGTATTCCCTTCTCCTAATGCTTTAGCGACCGTAGGCAGTTTCTCTGCTAATTCATCTAAGCCTAATAAGGGTAAATCTTCTAGCTGTGGAAAAATTAATATTTTACCGGGGAAACGAGCTGCCATCATAGCTTCAATTCCCTCTTTTGCGACCTTCATGCCCCCAATGGCTGCAACGCAAATAGCGGGGGCAATATTGCCCGCTACGGTGTTGTCCATGACCACGGTTTGATCTTCAATGGTTAACCCTGAAGTCCCCGTGTATTGCGAATTGTTTAAATAAATAGAGCTAAAGTTAACCGGTGCGAGCGTACCGTTAGGAACGCCAGCAAAGCAGACTAACATGCCATCATCTTTCATAAAACTAGATGCCTCCGCCATAATATCGGCATTAGGAACACAAACAACCACATCATCAGCCCCCTGTCCGTTGTTTTTAGCATGAACAAATTCAGGTAAACTCACTGAATTATTGATCGGATTATAAGTGATGAGTTCACAATTGTTTTTTGCCGTTAAGCTTGCAAAACGGGATTCAATTTCAGCTAAACGTTGATCGTTAATATCAGTCACAATCACTTGGCTCGGGCCATTTTTTAACTCGATAGCACGTTGTACGTGCATCTGCCCCATTGGCCCACCCGCACCAACAAAAACAGAAAAACCACCTTTGCGTAAATCACAACGGTTACGTGCTTCACCGTAAGAGTCGGTAATATCAGCGCCATTATTACCAATAAAAGCGACATAATCGTAATGTAGACGACCGACATCCGCATCAACTAACCCATCAAGGGGTTGCTGACCGACCATATTCATGGTGCCGCGGCGTGCGACATATTTTGCAATCGTGGTGATTACTTGTGCTGAACGTGGGTCAAGCACCACAATATCATCAAAACCAATACCCGCGGTTAGCTCTTCGCTAGCGACAGCTAAATTCTCCATGGTAATATCATCACGGATAAGCACATTTTTAGCCTGTTGTTTCACCAGTTTCGTTAATGCATCTGAAACGTTAGTTAATATCACCGTAGCAGGCGAGGTTAACCCTTGGCTAAATTGGTAATCAGTGTTGTCATCTGCTTGACCAACAATCCACATGATACCTTGTTCTTTTGGCTGTAAGCGACGACGTTGTGTATAAGAAGCCCATACACATCCCCAAGGTTCCAACAATGCAGATTCTGCAAACCCTAATTTATCAGATACTTTTAACAAACAAGAGCCTGCATCTGTTTCCAGTACTTCAGGACCCACTAAGTGATATTGTGTTAACCCACCCGGAACGGTATAACCATAAGCGGTGCTTTTACCATTTTGGTAAATATCGGGTTGTACAGCATAACGTTCACCTACTTTAAAATCATCACCTAACTCATCACCCACTTGGATAACGGTGAGCGTGGCTTCATGGCCTAAACGGGTAGGCTCTTTACGCAAATCACGATTATATAATTTAGGATGCTTGCTACCTTGATTGATTAACTTCACATCAGAAAAACACAGTCCTACCGCATCAACACGCACTAATAACTGATTATCTGCTGGCTCTGGCACGGGAAATAATTCAGGTTTGTTATCTTTACCGATGTTTTCAACGCCAGCGCCATACATGTTCCAAGTGCTTGTCTGACTTGGAATCGGGTTACTGAGAGCTTGGTATTTTTGGTATTGAGTGGTCATGCTGTTACCTCATTAATTAGGTTTAAAATTGTTTTTGAAAATAGATTTTTAATGTGTCTTTGAATAATTTGTTTAAAGCAGATCATCATGTTTTTTGTACATCGCCATCACTGATTCTGAACTACACATTTGCAGTGCTTTTTGTGCTTTTTTCTGCAATTTTTCAAATGAAACACTGCGTATGACATTTTTAACAGCAGGCACGTCTGCAGGGCTAACTGAAAGTTCATGTACACCTAACCCCACCAGTAAACAGGCAATGTTAGGATCGGCGGCCATGTTTCCGCACACCCCAACCCATTTACCATGTTCATCAGCGGCTTTCACTGTCATTGCAATTAAACGTAATAGGCTCGGATGGTAGCTATCAGCTTCATTACATAAGTTAGGATTTAATCTATCCATCGCTAAGGTATATTGGGTTAAGTCATTAGAGCCAATAGAGAAAAAGTCGACCTCTTTGGCGAAGTTATCCGCCATTAAGGCAGCCGAAGGAATTTCAATCATGATACCCAGTGGCAGTACGGGCGCATTGAATTGCACACGAACAGACTCTGCTAAATCACGTGCACGGCGCCACTCTGACATTTTTGCAATCATTGGGAACATGATATGAATACCACATTTACCGATCTCTTGATGTTGCCAAATAGCGGTGCGATAGATAGCTTCTAACTGACGCTTAAACATCTCTTCATGCTCAAAGGATAATCGCACCCCTCGCACACCCAGAAAAGGGTTGTCTTCATGGGGCATGTTCATCCACGAAACAGGTTTATCGCCACCAATATCTGCGGTGCGTACCACTAATTTCTGACCTGCTAACTCACTAGAAATAGTTTTTAACGCTTGCATCTGCTCATCTACAGTGGGCTCTTGGGTCGATGCTTCAAAAAGGAACTCAGTGCGCAACAAACCAGCACCTTCGCCGCCATGCTCTAATATACTGAAAACATCTTGTGGTTTAGCAATATTACAAACAACATCAATACGACGTCCATCGAGCGTGATAGCGGGATCATGTTGCTGTAATGCTTCTTGTTCACGCATCTCCTTCCATGTTTTTAGGCACTGTGTTGCTTGTGTTTGTGTGGCTTTATCTGGTGTGATAATGACCGTGGCAGCTTGTGGATCAACAATCACTTGCTGATTATCCTCTATCCTCATTAACTGCCCAGCGCCAATACCGACAACAGCAGGTATGCCTAACGCGCGCGCTAATATCGCCATATGACTATTTGGACCGCCTAACTCAGTGGCAATGCCTTTAATCGGTAACCCTTCTAACCCTGCGGTTTGTGACGGAGTAAGATCATTTGCCAATAAAATAAAATCACTTTTTGGGTAAATGATTTCTGTTATCGATGGCTGTAAAACATTAATAACTCGTTCACGCACATCCGCTAAATCAGCAATACGTGCGCGTAATCGCTCATCTTCCACGCTTGATAATGCTGCAATTTGAGATTCAATCGCTTGTTGCCAAGACCATGCTGCGCTATTACCTTGAGAGATGAAGCTATGGCTCTCTTCAACGATAGTTTCGTCGTTGATCAACTGTTTTTGAGCTTTCAAGATAGCCGCTTCATTGGGCGCTTTTTCTAAGAGTTTTTGATGCAGTAAATCTGTTTGTAATATTGCTTCTGTGCGCGCATGTTGTAATGCGTTCAGTTCTTTATCAGCATCCGAAGCTTTTTGTATTATTTCTCTGCTTATTTTTTTTAATAAATAGCTTGATGCCAGCGCAATCCCCGGTGAAGCAGCCAGACCTTTTAAAACAGCGTTGCCTACTGGCGCGACTAATGCGGGCAATCCTGCCAGAGGATTGTAGTTAGCATTTTCATTGGCATCATCGTTATCTAAACCCGCATTGATAAGCCCTGCTAATGATTCCACTGCAATTTGTGCTTGCACGCCTTGTGCAGAAACAACAATAGCGTCTCCTTGTTGCGCCCCCATCGTTAATAGTGCAGCCATCGATTTTGCATTAGCACTGCGCTTATCATTACGCAGGCGTATTTCAGTATTCTCATATAATGCAGCTTGCTCGGCAAGTAGACTTGCTGGCCGTGCATGCATACCCGCTTCATCAACCACTGTTGCGGAGGCTGTAATGGCAAAATCTTTCTTCAGCATCGTTTGCTGAGCAGGCGCGGCACCTAAGGCGTCGATAATTTGCTTAGCATCTAACGTATTTGCTAAGCGTTCAGAAAGATCTTCATCCATGACCACAGCAGTGAGTTTTTGCAATAATGACAGGTGATCATCACCTGAAGCTGCGATACCAACAACCAGTTTAGCGATATCCCCCTGCGCATTCCAAACAATACCAGCAGGAATCTGCACAATCACCACACCCGTTTTAATCACCAATGACTTAGCCGCGTTAACACCATGTGGAATAGCAACACCGTTGATTAAATAGGTGCTAACTTTCTCTTCTCTTTCAGTTAATGCATCAAGGTAGTTATCACTCACAAAACCTAACTCAGACATACTTTTCGCGATTAAATTAAGCACTTCACTTTTACTGCTGAAGGTCTGTTGCAAGTGTATTTGCTGTGGCTCAACAGTTAACATTTTAGGCGCGATGACGGCCACTTTTTGTGGCGCAGTTTCAGGGACTAATGCTAATGGTTCAGAATGTATTTCAGCCTTTGCTTTGCTTGTTGTATTACTGAATAATTTTTTTAAAAATGACATAGGTACCTACTTATTTCGTCAAATATGAATGTTCAATATAAGGGCTAAAAATCGATGCTGACTTGAGCACCGATTAACGCCTTTACCTGCTTTTTCGGTTAACTTAGGCTATCAACTAAGTCATCATAAAACTTGGTATCCATAAAATTACCAATGCTCAAATGGCGTGCACTGGGTAGCTTTAATTTAGCACGTGCTGATAACTCCTGTTGCGTAATAACAATATCGGCATCAGTCAAATCATTGATGGCAGCATTGGTGACATTAATATTTAACCCGGCTTTTTCAATTTTTCCACGTAAGACCGTTGCGCCCATTGCCGACGAGCCCATCCCCGCATCACAAGCAACCACGATAGATTTCACTACTGTATTCGCCATGACAGGAACCTGACCTTTTGACTCCGCTTTGTTAGCATCAACCAGTGCAGAAGCAGCCGCCAGATCATCTGTTTCAGAGGCATCATTGCGGATGATAATGCTCGCAACGATAAATGAAGTGGTCGTCGCAACCGCAATTGAACCTAATGTTAATAAAATGCCCATGCCGCTCGTTGACATAAGTACCAGTGCAAACACAGAGCCTGGCGATGGTGGACCAACTAACGCATTACCTGTCACCATATTAAATGCCACACCTGCCATACCACCCGCAATGACAGCAATAATTAAACGTGGTTTCATCAAAATGTAAGGAAAGTAAATTTCGTGGATGCCACCAAAGAAGTGAATAATTGACGCACCGTATGCTGATTTTTGCGCAGCGCCTTTACCCATGAACATGTAAGCAAGCAAGATGCCTAAACCAGGCCCAGGGTTTGTTTCGATAAGGTAATAAATTGAAGATCCAATTTCCGCTGACTGTTCAGCACCAAGTGGCGTGAAGACACCATGGTTGATGGCATTATTAAGAAAGAGAATTTTTGCAGGTTCAACAATAATAGAAACAAGTGGTAATAATGATTGCTCTACAATCCAAGCAACCCCATCACCTAACGCAGTAGTAACAACAGAAACAATAGGGCCAACAACGACATAAGCAAGTAGCGCAGTGATCATGCCAATAATACCCAGCGAAAAGTTATTCACCAGCATTTCAAAACCGGGTTTAATTTTACCGTGCACCATGTTGTCGAATTTAGCAATCGCAATACCACCTAACGGCCCTGCAATCATCGCCCCCATAAACATCGGAATCTCAGTCCCAACAATCACCCCCATCGTAGTGATAGCGCCCGCGACTGCACCACGCTCACCACCGACCATTTTACCGCCGGTATAACCAATCAATAAGGGCAAAAGGTATTTAATCATTGGACCCACAAGTTCCGCTAAACTTGCGTTGGGTAACCACCCCGTTGGAATGAACAATGCAGTGATCAAACCCCAAGCAATAAATGCCCCGATGTTTGGCATCACCATACCACTTAAAAAACGACCCATTGACTGTACGCCAACCTTCAAATTAATTGCAGGCATCACCTATCTCCTTGATTATATAATTACGCTAAAATTGGACTGGAAGGCTGCTTGCAAACTATTCAGTATTTGTTGCTGATCGCTTGTGGTTAGCCATAAATCCATGATTACTGTATCGCTCATTAATTGAGCTATTGATGAAAAAATATAAGACTGTGATTGCCTTATTTTTTGTAAATCATCTTGCATAGGAACGCAGAGTAAAAAAATAATACGTACATCTTGATCGTCTCCCCCCCAAGTAAAGTCTTCGCTTTTAATACGTACAAAACTCAGCGTGGGTTCCGATATTGAACGTGTAATAACATGAGGAATTGCGACCTGTTGACCCGCAAAAGTACTGACTATATCCTCACGTTTAATGATATCTGCATAAAGACCGCTTGGATCTTGGGTTTTTCTAAGCAGGAACAATTGTGCGCAAATGCTATACAAAGCATCAACTCTTGAGTCCGCCTCTAAATCCAAAATAACGGTGTCTATGGTGATCAGATTTTCATTCATTTTTGTTACCTCTGTGAAACATGTACTGAGTATATGAGGCAATTATTTTTAGTCAAAAGCACTGATTGGAAATGACGTCAAATAGTGAAAGGTTGTTATCCAGTTGTTAACCAGACGCCAAACTGCGCAACTACAATCATAATCAATCAAATACAATCAAAAGTTATGTGATTTCAGTCACTTTTTACAAAAACCAATCAACTATAATCAAATTCCTTCTTTCTAATAATAGGTTTTCAGATGACTGCCAAGGCTCGTCAGCATAAAATAATAGCGTATTTAAAAGAGAACTCATTTGCGAGTGTGCAGCAATTGACTGACATCGCGCAATGCTCTCCTGCGACGGTGAGGCGTGACATTATTGACCTTGATGGAGAGGGTAAATTAAAAAAAATTCGTAACGGCGCAGAGAAAATACTCGCGCCAAGTACAGATCCTTCCATTGGCATGGCAGGATTTTATCCTAACATTTCAGATTACCGCAATTATGAAGAGTCAGATCTGATTGCTCAAAAAGCCGTTGAACTGTGTGAGGTCAGAGATAATATTTTTGTGGGCGAAGGACAAATCCCCTTTCTCTTGGGAAAATATTTAGTGGGCAGTAATATCCATGTGTTTTCCAACTATTTACCCTTACTGAGTTATCTGATTATCGAAGATTATCCTCACTTAGTAGTATTAGGTGGGCAATATATTAAAAGCCAAAACATGCTGGTTTCACCAGAGCCACATGTAACTTACCAAGGTCGATATTTAATTGTTGGGGGCGATGGTTTAACGGAAGCAGGGTTAACCAAATCAGCGGTATTAACCTTTATGGAAGAGAAGAAAATGCTCCAATATGCAGATAAAGTCGTCGCGCTAGTGGAATCAGAAAAAGTCGGTGTATTTGGTGGCGTTGGATTATTTACCTTAGATCAAATTGATATCGTGATCACAGGTAAAAATGCCAATCCAACCATTATAGATCTACTGATTGCGAAAAACATTCAAGTGTACTTAGTCTGAGAGCTTTCTTGGTGGCCGAAGAAGCAGCCACCAGCAACACTTAACCATCATGTATCCCTCCATATTCGGAATAGGAACACAATCAAAACAAACTTAATTTAACTTAACTTACAGCCAATAATTCACAAAAAGGTAACTATGAATACAGAAGCACTGATCATCGACTATTACACCGATATTTTTGGTGATGTTGCCACAAAAATGGAAACACAGTGGCAAGAAAAAGGCGCTTATTTCGGTTTTGCAGAGCATCTACAACATGCGGCCACTCAATTTGAACATGCACCCGTGCATAATCTGAAGTGCGCCCTAAAACATCTATACCCATGATCTTTGAAAAGACTTCTCATTTAGGAAAATTAAGTTGAAATTTAAATTTAAAAGATCAAACTGTCTATACCCATGATCTTTGAAAAGACTTCTCATTTAGGAAAATTAAGTTGAAATTTAAATTTAAAAGATCAAACTGTCTATATGCAAATATCATTATCCTATCAGCAAAAAAAGATTTTAGAATCTCGCCATAAAATGAGCAGGGATAAGCGCGAGTGCGATAGAATAAAAGCGATTTTATTATCTGCTGAAGGTTGGTCTGAGGAGTTAATATCTCAGGCGCTACGAAAACACAAAACAAGTATTACTCGACATTTAAATGATTATGTCACCAGTCAAAAAATAACATCGGATAATGGTGGTTCTGAGGGCTACCTT
>NZ_ATUO01000016.1 GCF_000420245.1 Psychromonas hadalis ATCC BAA-638
CGAAATGCAGGCACAAAAAAGCCCACGCAAAACGTAGGCTTAAAAAATTTTGACTAGGTTATTACTTATTTAGAAATAAGAGCAACTAGGTCAAGAACTTTGTTTGAGTAACCGATTTCGTTGTCGTACCAAGATACTACTTTAACGAATTTGTCAGTTAGCGCTAGGCCAGCTTTAGAATCGAATACTGAAGTTTGAACTTCACCAATGAAATCTTGAGAAACAACCATTTCGTCAGTGTAACCAAGAACACCTTTCATTTCATTTTCAGAAGCGCGTTTCATTTCAACACAGATTTCTTCGTATGTAGCAGGCGTTTTAAGGTTAACAGTTAAGTCAACAACAGAAACGTTAGCAGTTGGTACACGGAAAGCCATACCAGTTAGAAGACCGTTAAGAGCAGGAATTACTTTACCTACTGCTTTAGCTGCACCCGTTGAAGATGGGATGATGTTTTGACCAGCACCACGACCACCGCGCCAATCTTTTAAAGAAGGACCGTCAACAGTTTTTTGAGTTGCAGTAGTTGCATGAACAGTCGTCATAAGACCAGATTCAATGCCCCATTTGTCGTTAAGGATTTTAGCAATAGGTGCTAAACAGTTAGTAGTACAAGAAGCGTTAGAAACGATATCTTGACCAGCGTACTCAGAGAAGTTTACGCCGTTAACGAACATTGGAACATCACCAGAAGGACCTGTAAGAACAACTTTCTTCGCACCAGCTTCAATGTGTTTACGAGCTGTTTCGTCAGTTAAGAAGAAACCAGTTGCTTCAGCAACAACTTCAACACCAACTTCATCCCATTTAAGGTCAGCAGGGTTGCGCTCAGCAGTTACACGAACTGTTTTGCCGTTTACGATTAGGTTACCGTCTTTAACTTCAACAGTGCCGTTAAAACGACCGTGAGTTGAGTCATATTTAAGCATGTAAGCCATGTATTCAACGTCGATTAAGTCATTGATTGCAACAACTTCAATATCTGAACGTTCTACTGCAGCACGGAATACGAAACGGCCGATACGACCAAAGCCGTTAATACCTACTTTAATTGTCATTTTTTAGATCCTTTTGGATGGTTTGATTTTAAAACTTGGCTTCATTATAGATATCAAAAAAAACGTAGACTTGATGTTGGTCAAGTTACTTGCTCTGAAAACTACAATTAATTAATAAAATTACCAATTTACAAACAAATTTTATCATTCTGTTGTTTTTTTAAACGAATGACCCTGTAATTAAATTACGTAGCCATATTAAGTGCAATTTCACATAAAAGAAAGTAAAACCCTATTTTTACTGATAATTGTCACTTTTTAAGGAATTTGTTGGTGCACTTTATTTTATTGCGTGATTAAGAGATCAAAAAATGAGATTTATAAGAACAAATTGAGTGATTTAATTAAGCAAGAAGGGATAACTAACCGTTATCCCTTCTTCTGTTTTTGTGTAATTAAATAACGAAATGGTTATTTAATGAGTGTCGATAGGGTGTGTTTTTTACCCGCTTGAACAGCTTGACCCGTTTTTTCTGTAATTGTTGATTCAATACAAAGCATTGTTTGGTAACCGTCATCGGGCATATCAGCAAAGGCTTTTGCGCCTGCTATCCAAGGACTCCACAATACTTCAGAGTCATTGCCTTTATTGGTAATGGTTAACGTGCGTTGCAGTTGCTTATCTTCAAGTAAGATATCACAGTTTGATTTTTTATAAATAGAGTCGATTGCTTGATCAATTAAGAGTGTCTGACCGCCTGTTTCTAATTGCCCTTTATTGAGGGAATTATAAAATTGCTCATTTAAACCCGACACGGTGATCGCGTCTGGCGTACTAATATTAAGGTAGGTGTGTAATGCACTGCGATAAGTAAATGGTGTATCACCTTTGTTTTCAGTGATTAATTCAAGTTTTAAGTGCTTATTAAGGGTCGCTTTTAGCGTTAATTCAAATGGATAGGGCCACAATTTGAGCGTTTCTTTACTACTATATAGCTTTAGTTCTAATTCAATGCCCAAATCTGACTCAGTTATCTGACCAATGCTCCATTTACTGGTGCGTGCGAAGCCATGTGAAGGCAATCCTTCTCCTAATTCAGGTGATGCCGCACCAAACCAAGGCCAACAAATAGGCACGCCACCACGAATCGCTTTTTTATCATCAAAAATAGCGGTTTTGCTTAACCAGATAATAGGTTGTTGCTGTGTTGGCTGAAAATGGATCAGGTGACCGCCATGCAGTGAAAATACCGCGTTTAATTGTTTATGCTCAATGACTAAGAATTCAAAACCTTCATTATTTGCTTTTAAGCTAACAGAAGGAGAAAGTAATTTTAGGGTATTAAAAGAGAGATGAGAAATCATAAATAAGCCTATACAATGAATTGTAACAAGGGGTTAAGTTGGTTTTTATTTACTCTATTATGAACGGCGACTCGATGAAAGTAATAAATGAACTTGTGCAAATACTCTCTTAATAATCGTTGTTATATATCATTAAATGGCCAGTTTTTTAAAGCAGTTAGCTATTTACCCCCTTTTGTATTGATAATGAATTCACAGTACATCAAAATATGATATAAACGTTCTAGTATTAATCAAAAGTTAATCTGATACTGTGTTAAACAGTAATATGAATAAATACAAAGGTGTTATATGACCCGTTCTACTTTAGATATGTTTATGGAATTAAAAGGAATTGATCCAAATTTTGTTGATGCTTGGGGAAAACCTGCTGTTGTTTCTGAACAACACATAAAAAATCTTATTAATAAGATGGGTTATGATGCAGATGATGAAAAAGCGTTACAACTTCATTATAAAGAGCAAGAGAAACAACATTGGTTATCACTGTTGCCCCCTGTGATTGTTGCACAACAATCAGAGAGTTATACCATTGATGTTTGTTTACCTATTGATTTTGTAACTGATGCACTTATCTACCAAATTAGCACTGAAGATAAAAAACAAATAAAACAAACGATTACTGCGACGGATTTTCCGCTTGTTGCGGTAACAGTGATCTCAGAGGTTGAGTTTCAATGTTATCAAGTTGAATTAAAAGCGACTCTGCCACAGGGATATCATCAACTTGAACTTTTTGAAAAGGGCAATGACGAGCCTCTTGCAACTACCGCCCTGATTATTACACCCTCTGCCTGTTTCACGCCCTCTGATATGGAGCAAGGTAAAAAAATATGGGGTACCAGTGTGCAACTGTACGGCATTAAAAGTGAGGATAATTGGGGGATAGGAGATTTTAGTGATCTTAAATCATTATTAAAAAATACAGCCGCGCATGGCGGTGACTTTATTGGTCTTAACCCCATTCATGCACTTTCTCCTGCACTGCCTAATAATGCTAGCCCTTATAGCCCTTCATCACGTAAATGGTTAAATATTTTATACAGTGATTTAACCAATATTGCTGAATTTAAAAATGATAAAACAGTACAACAACATGTTAATAATCAAGAATTTAAAGACAGGTTAACAGCGCTGCGTGAGACACAATGGGTTGACTATCAAGGGGTCACGTCGATCAAGCTTGAGGTTTTACGCTTACTGTTTACTGTTTTAAACAGTGGCGCTGTAAAAAGTAAAAAGCGTTTAACGACATTTAACCAATATGTAAAAAATAAAGGTGCATCTCTTTTACAGCAAGCGAGTTACGATGCATTGCAATTTAAATTTGTAAAGGAGGATGAAAGTGCATGGGGCTGGCCAGCATGGCCTGAAGCATTTCAATCATACCAAAGCGCTACAACACAATATTGGATAGAAACGAATAAACAAGAGGTATTATTTTGGTGTTACTGCCAGTGGGTTGCTGAGTTGCAACTTGAAGAGGCTGATAAACTTGCAAAATCATTAGGGATGACATTAGGTATATATCGTGATTTAGCGGTTGGTGTAAGTAAAGGCAGTTCTGAAATATGGGCAAACCATGACCTTTATTGTGAACAGATCAGTGTGGGTGCACCACCTGATATTTTAGGCCCGCTAGGTCAAAGTTGGGGATTACCTCCTATCTCCCCTGATCAGATGTTTCAAAACGCTTACCAGCCATTTATTGAATTATTACAAGCGAATATGAGCCATTGTGGCGCACTGCGTATTGATCATGTGATGGCTCTATTGCGTTTATGGTGGGTACCAGATAATGCAACAGCAGAAGCGGGTGCGTATATCTATTATCCCGTGCAAGATTTGTTGAATCTACTTGCGTTAGAAAGCCAACGTAACCAGTGTTTAGTTATTGGGGAAGATTTAGGCACAGTGCCTGAGGGCATTGATGTTTTATTAGAAGAAGCGGGTGTTTACTCTTATAACGTTTTCTTTTTTGAGCAGGCGGATGATGGCGGTTTTATCTCTCCTGCACATTATAAAAATCAAGCGATGGCAACACTTTCAACGCACGATATGCCAACCATTAAAGGTTATTGGCATTGTGATGACTTATACCTTGGTAAAGAGTTAGGTTTATACCCTGATCAAGAAGTACTCGATAAGTTAATAGAGAATCGCGTCTATTGTAAGCAGCAAATTTTAAATAGCGTACATGGTCATAACAACTTACCTGCTGAGTATAATCGTGATGCGACCCAAACAGGCATGGATCAAACCTTAAATTTTGGCTTGCAAACACACCTTGCACAGGGTAATTCAGCACTGCTTAGCTTGCAATTGGAAGACTTCTTAGAGATGGAAAAACCCGTTAATGTACCGGGAACCTGCGATGAATATCGCAACTGGCAACGTAAGTTAAGTCAAAATATTGAACAGTTATTTAGCAATAAAGAGATTAAAACATTACTTGGAAAGTTAACCGAAGCGCGTCAAAACGCATCAGATAAATAATTAGGTTATGAATATTATGAAAGCAACACAAAAAGAAAAAGCACCTAAAAAAACGAGTGTAAAAAAAGCAGCTTCTAAAAAATCGGTCACTAAGAAAGCGACCGCTAAAAAGGCGGCACCTAAAAAAATAACCACAAAAAAAATAACGGCTAAAATAAAGGTAACTAAAAAAGTGAGCAAGAAAGTATCAACCAATGTGGTTAAAAAACAGGAATCACTGCATGTTGAGCATGCTTCATTAATTAACCTATTAAAAGAGGCTAAATTAGATAACCCCTTTGAACGTTTAGGTTTGATTCCATCAACTTCTGGTGGCTTTGTATTACGCGTTTGGTTACCCGATGCACAAAAAGTAGAACTGTTTGAATTAGGTGCTAAAAAAGCAAAAGCGACATTTGATAAGATAGATAATGCAGGACTGTTTGAGTTGGCATTACCTAAGCTTAAAGAGAAATTTAGCTATGAGCTAAACGCTTTTTATCAAGATGCAGAGCATCGTTTTATCGACCCTTATCAGTTTCATGATATTGCTTTTGATGGTTTATCAACACTGCACGAAGCACCACAGAATGTGTATAAAACATTAGGCGCACAGCTGAAAACGGTTACTTGTCATGATCTTGATATTAGTGGTGTGCGTTTTATCGTTTACGCCCCTAATGCATCAAGTGTAAGCCTTATTACTGAACTTAATCAGTGGGATGGTCAACGCCAACCGATGCAACGCAGTTGGTGTGGGCATTGGGTATTGTTTGTGCCTGATATGAAAGTGGGCTGTGCTTATAAATTTGAGCTTAAAGATGGCTTAGGTAACCGCTTACCACATAAAGCCGATCCTGTTGGCTTTCAAGCAGAGCAATATCCATCACACTCATCGATTGTGGTTGATCACGAAAAATACCAATGGAACGACAGTGAGTGGCGCGCTTCACAAGCGGGTGATAAACGTTTCACTGCGATGAGCATCTACGAGGTACATTTAGGCTCGTGGAAACGTAAAAGTGAAAATGGTGTTGAGCGCATGCTTACCTACCGTGAATTGGCTGCCGATTTAATCCCTTATATGGTGGATATGGGTTATACCCACCTTGAGTTAATGCCAATATCTGAGTTCCCGTTTAACGGTTCATGGGGCTACCAACCTGTTGGTTTGTTTGCCGCCACGAGTCGTTTTGGTGATGCTGACGATCTTAAATTCTTTATTGACCAAGCCCATCAAGCAGGTATTGGTATTATTATTGATTGGGTACCCGCGCATTTCCCCGCTGACCCACACGGTTTAGCACGTTTTGATGGTACACCGCTGTATGAGTATGAAGATCCTCGTCGTGGTTGGCATCCGGATTGGAACTCGTATATCTATGATTTTGGTCGCGATAATGTACGTCAATTTTTAGTTGCAAGTGCGTTAATCTGGCTTGATAAATTCCATGTAGATGGGTTACGTGTTGATGCGGTCGCTTCTATGCTTTATTGGGATTACTCACGTGATGAGGGTGAGTGGGTACCTAATGTCGATGGTGGTAATCATAACTATGAGGCGATTAGTCTGCTTAAATGGTTTAACGAAGAAGTTTATGGGCAATATCCTAATGCGATGACCATTGCAGAAGAATCAACCGCCTTTACGGGTGTGTCTAAACCCACTTTTGAAGGGGGATTAGGGTTTGGTTTCAAATGGAATATGGGCTGGATGCACGATACATTAAGTTACTTGCAACAAGATCCAATGTACCGAAAATATCATCACCATGAGATGACCTTTGCAATGGTTTATCACTACAACGAACATTTTGTTTTACCTATTTCACACGATGAAGTGGTACATGGTAAAAAAAGCATGATTGATAAAATGCCTGGTGATGAGTGGCAAGCGGCTGCTAATTTACGTGCTTATATGGGCTATATGTATGCACATCCGGGTAAAAAACTCAATTTTATGGGCACTGAATTTGGGCAGAGCAGAGAGTGGAATCATGATGGTAGTTTAGATTGGCACCTATTAGATTTTGACAAACATGCAGGTCAGCAACAGTTAGTAAAAGATCTTAACCACTTTTATAAAAACAACAGTGCTTTTTATGAAACGGATTATCAAACAGAAGGATTTGAGTGGTTAGACCATAGCGATGGTGAAAACAGCGTATTCTCATTTGTACGTAATAATGCCAAGCAAGATAAACAGATCATCTGTATTTCTAATTTTACCCCTATTCCACGTGAAGGTTATCGTATTCCAGTGAGTGAATTGGGTGAGTATGAAGTTATCTTAAATACTGACAGTCACTATTACTGGGGTAGTAACTTTTCAATGGGTGACAAACTCGGTGTATTTAATGCAACAGAGCAAGAGTGGCAGGGCAAGCCATGTTCATTCACTGTTAACTTACCGCCGTTATCGACTGTTTATCTACGAAAAAAAGGCTAATTAAGTGCAAGGAAATTTACTTGAATTAGATACTCATAATCACCCTTTTTCGGTAGCAAGTGGGCAATTTTTGCCCCTTGGTGCCATCTTAGATAAACACAAAGGTGGCTGTCATTTTTCAGTGTACAGCTTAGGTGCTTATCGTGTTGAGCTGTGTCTATTTGATCACTGTGAAAAAGAGATCGCCAGCTATGCACTGGATGTGAAACAGGGACATTTATGGAGTGTCTTCATCAACAAAGTACAAGCGGGACAGTTTTATGGCTATCGTGTGTTTGGTGAAAACCGTCCAGATAAGGGTTATCTGTTTGATGAAAAAAATCTATTAATTGACCCTTATGCCAAAGCGCTAAATCGTGTACAGCACTCTTTTGAAAACCTTGAAAACCGTCATGATGGTGGTCATATTGTAAAATCGGTGGTGGTTGATGATGCATTTGATTGGGCATCGACTCAAAAACCCTTTATCAGTGATGAACAGCGTATTCTTTATGAAGTACATGTAAAAGGTTTTAGCCAATTAAACGCTAAAGTGCCACTTGAAAAACGGGGTAAATACCTCGGTTTATCTGATCCTGCGAGTATTAAACATTATAAAAAATTGGGCATTACCACGTTACAAATTATGCCTATTTTTAGTTTTATGAGTGAGCCAAGATTAAAATCGTTAGGGCTGACGAATTACTGGGGTTATAACCCGATTAACTTTTTTTCGCCTGAGTGTCGTTATGCACAATACGATGCGGTTAAAGAGTTTAAGACCATGGTCAAAGAGCTACATGTCGCTGGCATCGAAGTGATCCTTGACGTGGTTTATAATCATACTGCGGAATCGGGCTTTGATGGCGCGATATTAAGCTTAAAAGGGTTTGATAATTGTAATTATTATACTTTTGAAAAACAGCGTGATAATCAAGCATTAGATTACACAAATTACAGTAATCATTCAGGCTGTGGTAATACGGTTAACCTTAATCATCCTTGGTCATTAAAGCTTGCTTTAGACTCATTACGTTATTGGGTAACAGAGATGCAGGTTGATGGTTTTCGTTTTGATTTAGCGGTTACTCTAGCGCGTGAAAGTCAGGGCTTTAATGAGCAAAGTGCCTTTTTTAAAGCATTACTGCAAGATCCCGTTTTAAGCCAAATTAAACTGATCGCTGAGCCTTGGGATATTGGCCCCGGTGGCTACCGTTTAGGCGGATTCCCAAGTGATTGGCTTGAGTGTAATGATCGTTATCGCGATACAATGCGCTCATTTTGGCGTGGCGATACAGGTCATGTTGCTGATGTTGCAACGCGCCTGTTAGGGTCGCGTGATATGTTTACCAAACGCTATCGTTCAAATTCAACCAGTGTGAATTATATCTGTTATCACGATGGTTTTACCTTGGATGATCTTGTTTCCTACGCTGAACGTCATAATTTGGCTAATGAGGAAAATAACCGCGATGGTCATGGTAATAACCTTTCAGGAAATTATGGTGTTGAAGGGATCACTGATAACAAACGTATCAATGCACTGCGTCAACAACAAAAACGTAATTTGATCACCACGTTACTGCTTTCACAGGGAACACCTCACTTTTTGTCAGGTGATGAGATGGGTAATCACCAATCAGGTAACAATAATGCTTATTGCCAAGATAATAAGCTAACATGGCTTAATTGGACGCTTTCAAAGGTCGATCAGCAATTACTTGATTTTACTTCACAGATAATTGCCTTACGCCAAGAGTCGCGTCTGTTTGGTAACCTTGCTTTGTCTGATGATTGTTTAGACGGTTGTGAAAATTCGGACCTGGTTAAATGGTATCATCCAGATGGTTATTTAATGGACGATGTTGACTGGCATGCTAGTAATTCACAGGCGATTGCGGTTGAACTGCATGAATCTGTTTCTAGTGGAGAGCATTGGTTTTTGATTTTAAATGCATCGAGTTATCAAATAGGTTGTCAGTTACCAAAACTTGAAAAAGGACTTATTTGGAAGGTTAAGGTTGATACTGCTTGTGCAACGGGAGCATTAACCGAGAAGCAAAAAAACATAAAACAGTGTGTTCAACTTAATGGTCATTCATTGATGTTATTAAAGTGTGTGCGCCACCTGACTTGAAAATAGAGCCCCTGTAGGGGCTCTATTTTTTATTTTAAAAGCGGTGCTTTAATGTTAAAAATACCCTCTTCTAATTGTTCATAATAGTGTTCAGCTCTCTCTTCTAAAGCATCCTCATTAAGAATTACTTTGTCACTGCTTGAGATTCCTTTTTTTAAGATTAACTCTAAATTGATTGGAAACTCATCCTCTTTATCCTCTTCCTCTGCAATTATTGCCCATACATAAGCTTCTTCAAACTGTTTGTTTTGATAAAAAAGGGTCATCATAGTTGAAAAACTGGAGTGGGGGATTTGATTTAATGATGTAGTCATGCTTAATGCTTTATAAAATATATTTAATGCCTCTTGTGGATCATTTTTGGTGTTTACGGCTGCAAGTTTAAACAGCAGGCGACTATCGGTAACCTCACTATTTTTCGCGGCTTTCAAGAATATATTACGGGCTTGAAGATTTTGGTGACGAGTCCATAAATAATAAGCAAGCATTGGGTCTTGCGTGTCTTTGATCTCTTTTAGTTGCTCCTGCATCAACTCTTGCGTTTTAAGGTAGTTATCTAAACGGCGCTGTTTACGATCTTTATTGCGTGTAAATTGCAGAAAAAGTGTCAGTTCAAGGCATAACTCATACTCTTCAAGCTCTGTAAGTAGTTTTCGTTTATTGATTTCAGAGGGTTCTATTTTATCGTAATAACGAGCGCGGATCATGGTTGTTCTTTTATAGGGACAATCACCTATTTTATGTATATCCGTACACAGCTCGGGTGAGTGCTTGCAAATACTGCCTATATCATCACTCCATAGTACATCACATGCGCTTAGTAGCATCGTAGAGAAAACAATTGAGATCTTAATCGCTGTCTTAATAATCATTACTAGAAATATTCCATTTAATAGACACACATTTCCGTTGTTACTCAAAATTCTGAATTTTGCATCTTGAATGGCAACGCGTATACTCACCATAGAACAATTTACTACAGCCACGGAGAATTTGATTGTCAAATATTACTGAGTATGCAAAAAAGTTATCTCCATCACTATATCAACAATTAAAACAAGCGGTTGAGACAGGAAAATGGTTAGATGGTCAGGCACTTAACGATCAGCAAAAAGCGGATACATTACAGCTTATAATGACTTATCAAAGTTTGTATAATGATAAACCAGATCACTTTACGATTGCTCAAGGAGGGGAAATCTACATGGAAAAAAAATCGGTGTTACAGAAACAGTTCTCAAATGATGATATCCATAAACTTGATTTATAATAAAATTATAAACAATTAAGGCTATTTTCTTTCGCTATTTTCAAATCAGAAGTAAGCTAAAGTTACTGATTAAGGAAGAAAGGTTCTCTCTATCTTTATGTTTAATATCCCATTCATATTTACATTGTTACTTATGTTCACTGCGCCTCTCTCTGCAGAGGTCTATAAGTGCAATGATGAAGAGGTTGTCCACTACTCTACGATACCTTGCGACAATCAAGTCATCGATTTAGATTTGACATTGGATGATGAGCCCATCGAGCAAGCGATTAGCCAAGAGGAGTTGTTTATTACGCCTGTCTATTCAGGTTGGCCGAATGGCTGGAAAAAAACCAAAAACCTCAAATTAGCACGTTTCTTTGAGGTGGTTTATGAGCCAATACGGCCTACAGCAGCCACCAAACGTAGTCATATTAACCGACAGAAATTAACTAACTTACCTCAATCAATGAGTGTTGATCGGTTTGCTATCTCTGTTGAAGATATTATTGAGAGTATCTGTGCGAGTGCTATTATTTATCAGCCTGAAATAAATAAAAATTTACCTGAAACTATTTTTTATGGACAGTATGCTTGCTCATATAGGCGTGATACGAAACAGGGAGAGTTAGGTTATTACAAAATAATGCGTGGTGAGAACAGTATCTATATGATAGCGATTAAATGGCAGGTTGAGCGTTTTAAGATTGAGGAAAATAAACCTCTGCTTATTCTTGAAGATAAACAGCAAAAGAAGAAAATTCGTATAGCGAAAAAATATCTACAAAATGAAGTTAAATTATGCCGAGCAGGAAGCTGTTTATAATTTACATTGGTAACTAATATCAATTCGGCTAAGTAACTGATCGTTTTTACTGGTTTAAATGACTAATGCCTGCGTTGCATTCAATCGTAATAGCTAACTGCTCTATTTGACTTCGTCAAACAGTACGCAGTACAAAAATGACCGTTTTGCTTATTACTCAATCATGCGCCTTGACCTTAGCAATTTACCTTACGTAAAACCTGATCATTATATTAAGCGGAATGGTATAATTTAGTGCTCATTTTCTTTAAGTCATCTCTTTTTTATCTGAAGTCATTATCAGCCTTTACTTTGTTATTATTATGGTTCACTCTTAAAACTCTTATCTATAAGGCTTTATTCATGAAATTGTTTTTATCAACACTCACTTTACTGCCTGTTATTTTATTTTTAACTGCGTGTACATCTCTGCCTCAAAATGACAATGCCAGTAATGAGCATAATAATTCGATCGTTGTATTACCCCTTGCAACTGCGGTGCAGATTGACTATCAAGATGAAGTGAAATTACTGCGTCTAAATCAATTGATTGTTGAATACAAGGGTGATAACAGGGGGAAGGCATTGCTTTTTTATGAGCGTGGTATTATCTATGATCGCATGGGTCTTAGCGCACACAGTCGTTACGATTTCACCCAAGCGATTAACACTGATCCTTCCTTTTCTGCCGCTTATAATTCGTTAGGTGTTTATCTGTTATTAAGCCAATCTTATGATGAAGCATTTGATGCTTTTGATTCTGCTATCGAGCTTTCAGACTCGGTGCAATATAGTTATCTACACCGTGCTATCGGTCTTTATCAAGTGAAACGTTATCCGTTGGCCTCTCGAGATATCAATCGATTTTATGAGTTGGATAAAAGCGATCCTTTTCGTATATTGTGGCGCTACATTATTGACAGTAAAATGGATGAGTCAAAGGCATTATCGTCATTACAAGTGGAAAAGCCAAAAGGCGATGATAGCCATTATGCTTGGCTGATTATTGATGTTATTGCCGGTCGACTCTCAGAAAAAGACTTTTTTAAAGAGATTAGTCGTGGTGTTAATAGTAATAAAGAGATGGCACAGCGTCTTTGTGAAGCTTATTTTTATTTAGGTCATATGCATAAGTTAGCGGGTAATGTAGACAAAGCCATCTATTATTTTAAATTAACAACAACGACTAATATTCATGAGTTTATTGAATATAAATACGCATTAATTGAGTTAGCCGCTATTCAAAAAGAGTTTCAAACGAAAACTGAAAATGGCATTTACTAATGCCAATGTTAACGATTCAATATCCCCTTAACTTTGCATCTTGAATGATAACGGGTATAAACACCTTTCAATTTGAGGTGCACTCTGTGCCTCAAATTTTATCTGACTACTTGGAAATTAACCTACCAACACGTTGCTGGAGTGCATTTAATCGTTATCGTTGTAATCACTTAATACTAAATTAGCGGCTGCAAAAGCAGCATCTTCACGTGTTGTATCATCTAGTTGTTCATTAGCTGCAATCGTATCTAATGCTTTAATTGCACAAGTGATTGCTTTGGGTATATAAGCCGCATCACCACTTCCAATTAGGTTAATCATCTTTTTTGTTTTATCACTGTACGGGTACATAAGTCATTTCCAGAATCATTATTATAGAGCATTCAGTATAACGTTTATTGTGTGCAATAGATAAAGCAGTGAGTATTCGAATCTTCGGTTAATTGATTTATCTCATTGATTAATGGTTTATCACAGCGATTAACCCAGCGAATAATCGCCGCATAGTTGTTACTACTGAGTGACTCTCTAAAAAGTTTGTCGGGATTAGCTAGTTGCTTTTGATGCAAAGTAATAATGCGACTTTTATCAATTCCGGCTTGTAAAAAAAATTGTAAATTAGGTTTACCCGGGGGAGCAATAAATAGGATCCAGCGGGGATCATCCGATGTTTGTAGATGGCTTAATAGTGGCTGATAGTCATTCAAATCATAACTTAACGTTAATCGCTCTGTTGTTTGACCTATTTTCTGAGCGGATAAGTTTAGCTTAAATGGTTTGTTGATTGTCTGTTGTGGATAACTTGATAACATAAATAACACCTCTACAAATACTGTACGAATAAACACTGTATAAATCAACAGTATATTATTTTGTTTATATTTCAAGCTTTATCTCTATTTTTAGGCTACAAATCGTCTATTTTGTGTTCTATACCGATGTTACCTCAAGATGCCTTGCTGACTTTGCATCTTGAAGTATCATGGGTATATCACTATTTTTTAGGCATAAAAAAAGGTAACCGAAGTTACCTTTTGGGCCGTTAGAAAGCCACTTTAGTAGTGTACCTGGACGAATTTTGACACTAATTTTGCATTAGTTACTGCGCTATCTGTATCTTCACCACGCGCGATAGCAACACCTAAACGGCGTGAACCGTTAATATCGGGTTTTGCAAATAGACGAATTTGTGAACCCTTCACCTGCCCGAGTGCTTGCGCTATATTGCTGTATTGGAGATCTTGGGATTTACCATTACCTAAAATGACACTTGAAGCAGTTGGCCCATATTGGGTGATGCTACCAATTGGAAAGCCTAAAATGGCACGCACATGCAGTGCAAACTCTGAAGCATCTTGTGAAAGTAGGGTAACTAAACCTGTATCGTGTGGACGGGGTGAGACTTCATTAAAATAAACGTCATCACCTTTTACAAAGAACTCCATACCAAACAGACCGTACCCTCCCAGTTCAGTCACAACTTTTTGTGCAATCTGTTGGGCTTGTTTAAGTGCCACTTCTGACATTACCTGTGGTTGCCATGATTCACGGTAATCACCATTTTCTTGACGATGGCCAATCGGCGCACAAAAATGTATGCCATCAATGGCGCTGATTGTCAGTAGGGTGATCTCATAATCAAATGCGATAAAACCTTCCACAATGATACGGCCTGCACCTGTGCGTCCTCCCTCTTGCGAGTAGTCCCATGCTCGGTCTAAGTCAGCTTCTGATTTAATCACGCTTTGGCCTTTGCCTGAGCTACTCATAACTGGTTTGACGACACAAGGCATGCCGACCTCTTTAACCGCGTGTAGATACTGCTCTTTTGTATCAGTAAAGAAATAAGGGGATGTTTTAATATCAAGGGTTTCTGCCACAAGACGGCGAATACCCTCTCTGTCCATGGTCAGTTTAGTTGCGCGGGCAGAGGGGATAACATTAAAGCCTTCAGACTCTAATTTAACCAATGTATCGGTGGCAATCGCTTCTACTTCTGGGATGATAAAATCAGGCTTTTCAGCGCGAATAATCGCTTCTAGCTTGTCACCATCTAACATGGAAACAACATGTGATGAGTGTGCAACTTGCATTGCTGGAGCATTGGCATAACTGTCAGTGGCCACCACTTCAATGCCAAAACGTTGTAATTCAATGGCAACCTCTTTACCTAATTCACCCGATCCAAGTAGCAGCGCTTTTGTGGCGCTAGGGGATTTAGCACTACCAAAAATAGAAACACTCATATTACAAATCTCATCTAATTAATTAAAAAAATAGAGTGGCGATAATAGCAGAAATCATAGGGGGAAATAAAAAAAACGCTTATTTAAACAATACCTTCGCCAATTTTCATTTAAACTTAAATTGAATTTTACACCAGTAAAAATCAATCTCTACAGGTGAAAATGCAGCCAAAATGGGTTAGTTTCCATTTTGGCTGAGGTATTGCTAAAGCGGTTTTTTAGAGGGAATAGCTAATTACTACAGGCTTTGTTCGCCACCAAAGGCATCGATCACTGCGGGTACAAGTTGTTTTATTTCACCTGTCATCAATGCAAAATCTGCATCAAAGCGGGCCGCGAAATCATCTTTTTCGATATCTTCATTTTGCTCTTGTAATACATCAGAAAATTTAAGGCGTTTGAGCATAAACTCTTCACCAATGATAAAGGAGATACTATCCGCCCAGTTTAATGCCAGCTTAGTGACAAATTTATCGGCCGCTAAATGGTTTTTAATCTCATCAGAAAGTAGGTCTTGCTGTTTACAACGAATAATACCACCACCCTCTAATGCAGAGCATAACTCCGCTTCATCTTCTAATTTAAAGTTCGCGGGAATATTACCCTCAACAAGCCAATCGGTCATGATGACATCGGCTTGATTTTTTAGCTGAATGGGCACAACAGGTAAACTGCCGAGTGTTTTACGTAGCAGTGAGATTAACTCCTCCGCTTTACGCGCACTTGAAGCATCCACATAAAGCATGTCAGACTCTGGATCAATCCAAGCAAACGTGTGTGAAGTCCGACTAAATGCACGCGGTAAAAGTTGCATCATAATATCTTCTTTAAGCGCATCTTTTTCTTTCTTTTTCAATGCGCGTCCTTGCTCTGCTTCAATGGATTCAACGCGCTCATTAAGCTGATCTTTAATGACGCCTGCAGGTAACATCTTTTCCTCTTTTTTGAGGCAGATAAGGATCTGTTTGCTTGCGATATGAGTATACATTGAACCCACTTTGCCCATCGGAAAGACCCAGCCTAACTTTGAGATATCTTGGCTTCCGCAGGCTTTAAATTTAAACTCTTCTAAGTTTCGCTCCAAAGCATTCTCATCTTGTTCTAGCGGACGGGTAAAACGATAAACTTGTAGGTTTTTGAAAAACATGGGAAACACCTTTAAATAAAAAAACATCGCGGTAGTGTAAATGAAATTTTAAAAAGAGTTTAATATTTTTATATTAAATAGCGTTTAATCATCAGTTTTATGACAGTTTATGATTTCCTGTCATATAAGTGTCACAATGCGCCGTGATAATAGCGTCACTTTAAATTGAGATAGACAGGTAAGTCGAATGGCAAGTCGTATATTAGTGGTCGAAGATGAAGTGGCAATCCGTGATATGTTGTGTTTTGTACTAGAGCAACATGGTTATGAGTGTTTAGAAGCGGACAGTTATCAAAGCGCGTTAAATCAACTTAGCGAACCTTACCCTGATCTTATTTTATTAGACTGGATGTTTCCGGGGGGGAGTGGCATTAAATTGCTCAAATATCTTAAAGTTGATGAGATGTTACGCCAAATTCCAGTGGTGATGTTAACTGCACGCGGTGAAGAAGAAGACAAAGTACGTGGCCTTGAGAATGGCGCTGACGATTATGTGACGAAACCTTTTTCGCCCAAAGAGCTGATGGCACGTTTAAAGTCAGTATTGCGTCGCGTTAATCCCACCTCACTCGATGATACCCTAGAAGTGGGCAAACTTAAGTTAGATCCTGTTTCTCATCGTGCCACATTGGATGAGACCCCATTGGAGATGGGACCCACGGAGTTTAAATTATTACATTTTTTCATGACCCATCCTGAGCGAGTTTATAGCCGCGAGCAACTGCTTAATAATGTATGGGGTACCAATGTGTATGTAGAAGATCGTACGGTTGATGTCCATATTAGGCGCTTGCGTAAAGCACTAAAAGACCATGATCATCTTGTGCAAACCGTGCGTGGTTCAGGGTATCGCTTTTCAACCAAACAGTAATATTGAGATTATCACTTGAAAATATATACATGGAAGGGATTAATGTTTGGGCTGATATTTGTTTATCTCCCTGTGCTGATCATCGGTTTACTATTTCACTGTTTAACAGAGTTGTTACTTGTCTCTTTTTTTATCCATATACTTTGGCACTACTATTACCTGAAAATTTTAAACGATTGGTTATGGAACAGTAAAAGTACCGTACTTCCACACGGAAAATCGGAGTGGGAACATGCCTTTATTGGTATTCATAATATGCAACAGCGTCATCGTAAAAGGCGTAATAGCTTAGCCTCTGTGATCAGCCGTTTTCGTGAGGGCTCAGAGGCACTGCCTGATGCGGTAGTGGTGTTTCATAAAAGTGGTGAAATTATTTGGTGTAACCGTTTAGCGCAATTTTTATTGGGTTTTAAATGGCCAGATGATTCCGGTGATAATATTACTAACCTTATTCGTAACCCACTGTTTGTTGAACACCTTAAAAGTCGTGAATACGATCAACCCATTGATCTTATCTCTCCCATCAACGCTGATAAAACCCTTGAATTTCGGGTGATGCCCTATGCAAAAAGTCAACGTATTTTGATTGTGCGTGACGTTACTACTTATCGACAGTTAGATGAGCAACGCCGCCAGTTTGTTGCCAATGTTTCCCATGAACTACGTACCCCATTAACTGTTTTACAGGGGTATATCGAAATTTTAGCGATGCAGAGTGAAGCGGGCACACGACAAGAAAAAGCGATCAGCGTATTAGATCAGCAAACGACGCGCATGTGTTCGTTAGTTGAACAATTAATGACGCTGTCTAAAATAGAGGGTGCACCAAGCATTAACCTTGATGAAAAAGTGAATGTCCCTGCACTGTTAAAACAGATTGAAAATGAAGCATTAACATTAGCTAAAAAGAAAAGATTACAGATAAAATTTTCAATCGAAGATAAGTTACAGCTACTTGGTGATGAGATGCAACTGCGCAGTGCGATGGCAAATTTAGTTTATAATGCGGTTAACTACACCCCTAAAAATGGTGCTATCAAAGTGATTTGGCGCACTTGTGAAACAGGCGCTTATTTCTGCGTCATGGACAACGGTGATGGCATTGCTCCTGAGCATATTTTGCATCTAACTGAGCGTTTTTATCGTGTTGATGATTCGCGCTCTCGTGATACGGGTGGCTCAGGTTTAGGTTTATCAATTGTGAAACATGCATTAAGTCATTATGATAGTGAGCTTAATATTGAGAGTAACTTAGGTGAGGGCAGTCAGTTCTCGTTTGTTATACCAAATAGTTACCTTATTTAAGTGTGACTACTCAGACCGTTGCCATTTAAGCCTATTTCGTCGTTAAAAAAAGCTCACAAATTCATCGGGAATGAATTTGAACATCCGTAGGATGGCCCGCAGGGCGAAGTACAGGATGTACGTAGTATTTAAACTACTAAACTGCGCTTTTTTGCCTTGAACTAGACATAAATGGCTTAGCCCTGAGCACTTACTTACTGCCAACGCAAAGCTAATACTGAGCCAATAATGAAAAACAGAAAACTTGCTAATAAACTCGATCAACTGCTTGAAATCCACCAGTTCAAAGATTACTGCCCAAACGGTTTACAAATAGAGGGGCGAGAGCAGGTAAAAAAAATCATCACGGGGGTGACTGCAAATCAAGCATTGATTGATGTTGCCATTGAGCAAAATGCCGATGCTATTTTGGTGCATCACGGTTTCTTTTGGAAAGGCGAGAAACAAGAGATTGTCGGCATGAAATACCAGCGCATTAAAGCGCTCATTGAAAATGGTATCAACCTTTATGCATATCACCTACCACTTGATGTGCACTCAGAGTTTGGCAACAACGCCCAATTAGCTAAATTATTGCAGATAACCGATAGGCGCCCCCTTGAGCCTTGGGACAAACGCAGTGTGGGTCGAGTGGGTAAATTTGAAGAAATAATCACACCTGATGATTTAACCGCGCGCATTGAACAAGTGTTAGATCGCAAACCATTACATATTGATGGTGGCAAAAAAGAGATAAAAACCATTGCATGGTGCACGGGTGGCGGACAAGATTACATCACTATCGCTGCCGAGCAGGGCATTGATGCGTTTATCAGTGGTGAAATATCAGAGCGCACCACCCACATTGCACGTGAAATGGGCATTCATTATTTTGCGGCCGGCCACCATGCGACAGAACGTTATGGTGTACAAGCGCTAGGGCAGTGGTTAAATGATGAACTTGAATTTGATGTGACTTTTGTTGATATTGATAACCCAGTTTAATATTCACCAAAACTGCATAAATAATCATTCAAAGCGCAACTAAGTTTGAAACTCAGTGCGCTTTTCCTTATCATGCAGTTAGAAATTAAATCTATCTAAAAAAACATCTAAAATAATCATTTAGGGAAATAAAATGACAACATATAACATCGCATTACTTGCGGGTGATGGTATCGGCCCAGAAGTAATGGCTGAGGCCGTGAAAGTATTAAAGTTAGTTGAAAAGCGTAACGCTGATGTAAACTTTGAATTAAACGATGTATTGTTTGGTGCGGTTGCTTATTTTGCAACAGGCAAAGCATTCCCTGATGAAACAAAAGCCGCTTGTGATAAAGCTGATGCAATTCTTAAAGGGACTATCGGTCTTAGCCATGAAGATTCTAAAAAAATTCCAGTAGACGAGCAACCTGAGCGTGGCGCGCTATTACCATTGCGTCGTCGTTACAATACCTACGCTAACTTTCGCCCTGTATACTTGCCTAAATCGATTGCACATTTCTCGCCATTAAAAGCGTCTGTTGTCGGTGAAGGCATCGATATCATGTTAATCCGTGAGCTTGTGGGCGGTTTATACTTCGGCAAAAAAGAGACGGGTATTAATAGCGAAGGTAAACGTTATGTACATGAGACGCTTGAATACGATGAAGATCAAATTCGCCAAATTGTGCGTGTTGGTTTTGAAGTTTCAATGAAACGTAAAAAAGTGATGCACAACATCCATAAATCAAACGTACTGAAATCAAGTGTACTTTGGAATGAGATTGTTGAAGAAGAGAAGAAAAACTTCCCTGAAGTTGAAGTTATCAATATTTTAGTGGATGCTGCTGCCACTTATCTTTGTTTAAAACCAACCATGTTTGATGTCATGGTCATGGAAAACATGTTTGGTGATATTTTAAGCGACCAAGCGGGCGGTATCTTAGGCTCTTTAGGTTTGATGCCTTCTGCGTGTAAAGGTCCTGAAAAATCTTACTACGAACCATCACATGGCTCTGCACCAGATATCGCAGGTAAAGGGATTGCAAACCCATATTCAATGATTGGTTCGGTGGCATTAATGCTTGAGATGAGCTTTGGCATGGAAAAAGAAGCGAAGAACCTTTGGGCTGCCATGCAGGGTGTATTTGAAGATGGTTATTCAACCTCTGATCTTTCTAAAGAGGGTGACGCGAACCTTGTAAGTACCGCTGAATTTGGTGATATGGTTTGTGAGAAATTGGCTAAAATGCCTGTTTAATGACACACTGTCACTCATAAAAAACCACGTTATTTTATATAAAAAGTAACGTGTTTTTTTTTGCGCTGTTTAACGTATTAATAATCAACCCATGCAATGCCTTCTTCTAACCATTTCATCTCCCCATTTAAGATACTTTTCGCCAACTTATTTTCTTTGTGAACATCATTGTCAGTGAGTTCATTGAACAGTTGATTAATTTTTCGTTTGCTGTTTAAACAGAAAACATCGGCAAGATATTGTGGCGTGAGGTCGGTAGGATTAGCATCGAGTTTAGATTGGGCAAAGGAGCAGGTGGCAGAGATAGCAAATAACTCAGTGCCTATCTCCATTAACAATCCTAAAATATGCTGTTTACGCTCTAATCTATCTTGATATAAACCGATATAGTGAAAAATAGTACGCGCTAATTTGTGCGCGGTCATTTCTACAAAAGAGATATGTTTTGCCAGTTTCCCAAGTTCAGGGTGTGAGCTCCACAGTGTGCTATTGACCCACTGTGTGGGATACCAACGACTGTAAAAAGCAGCCAGTTTGACACCCGCTTTAATTTTTTCATCAACGGGAACATTTTTCTTAAGCAGATTAGCCGCCACTTTTAAATGTGGATCCATCGCTTCACGCGCTAAAAATAGCTTCATGATATCGGTGGTACCTTCAATAATGCGATTAATACGACAATCCCGCATTAAGCGCTCAATGGGGTAGGGTTTTTCACCACGCGCTTTGAGTGATGAGGCTTTCTCGTAACCACGACCGCCACGCAGTTGCATAGTGGTATCCACCACTTGCCAAGCAAGCTCCGAGCAGAACAGTTTTGCCATGGCCGCTTCAATGCGTAGGTCGAGTTTGGGATCGTCCGCCATATGTGACGTTAAATAAGTAATGGCTTCCATGGCAAAGGTGCTCGATGCAATAAAGGCAATTTTTTTAGCGCCTGCTTCATGTTTACCAATTGGCATACCCCATTGTACGCGCTCACTGCCCCAATCTCGAGCGACGGCCAAGCAATATTTTGCCATGCCTGTGGCTGCCGCCGGCAGCGTTAACCGCCCAGTATTGAGGGTGGCGAGTGCCAGTTTTAGCCCTTTTCCTTCTCCCAAGATAATATTTTCAATGGGCACTTTAACGTTGATGAATTTCATTAAACCATTTTGAATACCACGAATACCCATAAAATCACAGCGGTGTAATATCTCCATGCCGGGCATCTCTTTTTCAACAATAAAGGCGGTGATCTGTTTTGCCTGTTGACCATTTTTTAAAGTTTTAGAGGCAGTTTGTGCCATCACCACTAATACATCGGCAATCAATCCATTGGTACACCACAGTTTAATGCCGTTGATTAAATAGTGTTTTCCATCTTTGGTCAGGGTCGCAGTGGTTTCCATTTTTGCGGGATCAGAGCCAACCTCAGGCTCAGTGAGCGCAAAGGCGGATATTTTACCGGCTCGAAATTGTGGTAGGTATTTCTCTTTTTGCGCCGTGGTGCCAAACATTTTTAGTGGTTGAGGCACGCCAATGGATTGATGTGCGCTTAGGAGAACGGCTGTACCACCACAATGCGCAGAAATAGCCATCATCACGCGATTGTAGTTAACTTGAGATAACCCCAAACCGTTATACTCTTTAGGGACTTTCATGGCAAACAGTCCCATTTCGGTTAAGCCTTTAATCACCTCATCGGGAATGGTTTGTGTGGCATCAACCAACTCTGCATCAAGATGATTAATCAGAAAGTCACAGACCTGTTTAACCAATTTATCACCCACTCTTTTATCTTCAACGCTTTGGGTTGGAAAAGGAAAGATAAGGTCGCTTTGAAAACTGCCCATAAACAGTTGCCCTGCAAAGCTACTTTGTTGGCGACTATTGTCACGGGCAGCTTCCGCAAGTTGCATGGCAGCCGCTTTTGCACTGTTCATTTTAGAGGTATCAATCACAGACTCTTCTTCAGGTGTTTGGTTATTTTCGCTCATAAAAATCTCCTAATAAAATGTTTGCTGATTTTTGGCTTTATCAAGTAGTAACTGTGCAGGGATAAAACGCTGGCCATATAACTCACTTAATTCCGTTAATTTATCGCAGACATTTTGCAAACCACGGTTGTCCGCATATTTCAGCAATCCCCCTCGAAAAGCGGGAAAACCTGTGCCCATCAACATTGCCATATCTAAGTAAGCTGGGTTTTTAATAATATCTTCTTGTAAACAGCGCACGGCTTCGTTAACCATCACTAAAATACAGCGATCAACGATCATCTCTGCGTTAAACGATTGGGGCTTGATATGATTATCTGCTTGGTAAAAGGTTAAGATACTGTCGATACTTTTGTTATAACGAATAGGTGATTTCTCTACATGTTTATAGAAGCCTAATCCTGATTTTTTACCCAGTAGTTTTTCTTCCTTAAAAAGATGAGTAAAAATGCCTGCAACTTTCATGCGTTCGCCATAGGCCTGTTCTAAAATAGTGGCCACATGAAAACCGATATCAATGCCCACTTCGTCCGCTAAAACAAAAGGTCCCATGGGTAAACCAAACTGTTTTATCGCTTTATCAATCTCAATCACCGAGCCTCCCTCTTGCAAGATAAGCGCTGCTTCATTAAGCATGGGAATAAGAATGCGATTGACTAAGAATCCTGCACAATTACCCACTACAATCGGTGTTTTCCCTAACTGTTTGGCAAGTTGTACGGTACTCGCAATTGTCTGTTGACTGGTTTTTTCACCAGGAATAATTTCAACCAGTGGCATACGGTTCACGGGATTAAAAAAGTGCATGCCGATCATGTTTTCTGGGCGTTTGAGATCTGTCGCCATGTCGGTGATGGAAAGACTTGAGGTATTAGACGCTAAAATAGCATGCTCAGGTAACTGCGCTTCAACCTCGGCAAGTACCCTTTTTTTCACCTCCATATTTTCAACCACCGCTTCCACAACCACATCTATCTGCTTGAAACCGTTGTAGTTGATGCAACCTGCAATATGGCTCATTTTATAACGAATTTGATCTTCTTTGATTTTACGGTGTTTTTTCATCTGCTGATAATAGAGATTGGCGGTTTGATATCCTTTGGCGACGGCATTCCATTCGATATCTTTAAGACGTACATTTTTATCATTTTTAGAGAATAACCACGCAATGCCTCCTCCCATTACACCTGCGCCTAGTACTGAAGCTTGATGGATGGTTTGCGCTTTTATAGTAGTATCACTAATGCCACTCTCTTTTTTAAGGGCTTCGTTAGTGAAGAACAGTTGAATCAGGTTTTTACTCACATCGGTGATAGCAACCTCTGCAAAACCGTGTAACTCCTCTTCCAGTGCATCTTCTGTGTGCATATTCACGATGCGCTCAATCACTTTTAATGCTTGTAAGGGAGCAGGGTAGTGCCCTTCTGTTTTTTGTAATAAGTTTTGAGTGGCTTTTTTAAAGATAAGTGAGCGACCTAATGGATTATCTTCAAGGAGTTTTTGACTAAATGATTTATTACGTTTGGCTTTTATCTGTTTGCTAAATTTGACGTCGTTGAGTAGCTTGCCAATAAAGGTATCAATGGCATCACGTGCTAATGAGTGGTTATAAATGGCATCAATGAGTTTTAAACGTAATGCTTGTTTAGCCGGGATAAGTTTGGCGGTTAAAATGAGTTGCAGTGCCGCTTGCAGGCCAATCAGTTTTGGCAGACGTACACAGCCACCAAACCCGGGAATAATGCCTAAACTCACCTCGGGTAAGCCGATGATTGCTTTTTTATCGTCACTCATTATTCGATAACGACAAGCCAGTGCCAGTTCACATCCGCCTCCGACACAAGCCCCATTGATCACGGCTAAAGTGGAAAAAGGCAGTTGTGATATTTGATGCAGAATCTGCTGTCCAAAACGTGCTTTTTGGTAGGCTTCATCAAGCGTAATAATATCTTTTATCTCATTGATATCGGCGCCCGCAATAAAAATACCTTCTTTAGCGCTTTCAAAAACCAACAGTTTGATGTCTTGATTTATGGCTAACACACTGAGATGATCTTTTAATTCAAGCAGTGTGTTAGCATCGAGTTTATTGATTTTTTCATTTTCAACATCAAATAACAGGGTGGCAACACCTGAGTCATTGATAGATAGATTAAAATTCATTATTTAGCGCTCCCGTTTATTCAACTTCTAATGCTAATGCTGCACCTTGTCCGCCACCAATACACAAAGTCACTAAGCCACAATTTTGTTTTTTGGCACGTAGCGCTTTAAGCATGGTAATCACTAACCTTGTACCTGTTGCACCGACTGGATGACCTAATGCAATTGCGCCACCGTGAATGTTGAGTTTGTTTGCATCAATCATACCCAGTGCTTTATCTTTTTTAAGATAGGTTTGTGAAAACAAATCTGAGTCAAAAGCGCGCTCATTAGCGATAACTTGTGCCGCAAACGCTTCATTAAGCTCAATTAAGTCAAAATCACTCATGCCCATGCCCGATTTATCAAGTAACTTGCTGGTGGCATAAACAGGGCCCAATCCCATTCTATTGGGGGCAAGTCCCGCGTAGCTATAATCTTTAAGGTAGCCTAATGGCTGATAACCTAATGCTTTGGCTTTGCTCTCAAGCATAATAAGTACCGCCCCTGCACCATCGGTGATGGGACAAGCATTAGCAACGGTGATAGTGCCTGCTGCTCGGTCAAAGAAGGGTCTTAATTTAGCTAATTTTTCAAGGCTTTGATCGGCGCGGATTGAATTATCATTTTTTTGTACATTATTGTAGTGGGGAGGCAGTAAAATGGGGTGGATCTCATCGGCAAAAAATCCTGCTTGCTGTGCACTGGCCGCTTTAAGGTGAGAGTTAAGTGCATAGTTATCTTGCTCTTCGCGACTAATACTAAATTCACGAGCAAGCACTTCAGCAGTTTGCCCCATGTTTAACCCACAGACTGGATCGGTCAACCCTTCAACAATAGAGATGATAGGCTTGAGATAAGTGGGGCGAAATTGAGCCAATGTTGCTAATTTTTGTGGCGTGGTTTTGGCTTTCATTAAATCAGCAAACAGTTTGCTCATTTTAACGCCAAATTTAAGTGGGTATTGACTCATGTTTTCCGTGCCACCCGCAATCAGGATTTCACCATTGCCAGCCAGTAGTTTTTCAAACCCCGTGGTGATAGATTGCAACCCAGAAGCGCAATTTCGATGCACGGTATAGGCGATAAGCGCCTCTGGTAAACCTGCTTTTAGCGCGATAACCCGCGCGATATTACAGGCATTTGAGGGTTGACCAACATTACCCATGATCAGTTCATCAATTAAGTTAAGCTCAATGTCTGTTTTTGCTAATAACTCTTTAACAATCACAGCCCCTAAATCATCGGGTGCAATGGTTGCCATCTCACTGCCTGCTTTACAAAATGGTGTGCGAACGCCTTCGACAATCGCTAATCTCTGTTTCATATTGAACTCCCAGCTTAAAATACCTATTCACTATAAAAATCATCTATTACCTGTTTAAATTTTTCTTCAATGATATGACGGCGTAGCTTCATGGTGGGGGTGAGTTCACCTGTTTCTACACTAATGGGATGTTTTACAAATTTATATTTTTGAATTTTTTCCCATGCACTGAGTTGTGCATTGACCGCTTGCACCGCCTCTTTTATCTCGTTGCGTACTTCACTGGAGTTTAAAAATGCGCTATTACTCATGTCGCTATAACCACGGTGTTCTCGAATGGCATCAAGGTTTTCATAATCAGGAAACAGTAAGCAGGAGACAAAATGGTGGTTTTCGCCAATAATGGCCGCCATGTCAATAAGGGGGAATTTACATAACATCTGCTCAATGGGAACGGGGCTGACATATTTTCCGTTGGAGGTTTTAAATAGCTCTTTTTTTCGCCCTGTAATGGTCAGGTAATTATCACTGTCCAGCGAGCCTAAATCACCCGTGTGTAACCAACCCTCACTGTCGATAATCTCATCGGTGGCACTTTTGTCATTATGATAACCGATCATGATATTGGGGCCACGAGCTAATATTTCGTTATCATCGGCAATTTTCACTTCCATATCAGGAAATATTTTTCCGACGGTACGATAGCGAACATGACCCGGATAATTCACCGCAAGTACGGGGGAGCTTTCTGTTAATCCATAACCTTGATAAACATTAAAACCCACATTTTTAAAGAAATGCTCCATGCTTTCACTCAGTGCTGAGCCACCTACAATTAACATTTTTAAATTTCCACCAAGGGCCTCACGTAATTTGCTGTAGATAAGTTTATCAAACAGTTTATCTGAAAAATTGTTTTTAGCGGGAACCTTGTTGATTGCGCGCTCAAAAGCGCGACTCATCAATTTTCTTTTTAAACCACTTTGGTCATCAATACGGCTATACATCTTGGCGTACACTTTTTCAAGCAGACGTGGCACAAGGGTAATAACGGTGGGTTTTATCTCGCGCAGTAGCTCGCCCACTTTTTTAATGTCATCAGCAAAATAGAGCGGCGTGCCGGTGGAGATATAATAGTAACTTACCATACGTTCAAAAACGTGTGCCAGTGGTAAGCAAGTTAGAATTTTATCTTTACTGGGATCAAGTGGAAAACATTGTCCCGTTGCTTTAATTTGTGAAATAAGATTGCTATGACGAAGCTCAACTCCTTTGGGCATGCCTGTTGAACCACTGGTATAGATAATGGTGGCGATATCTTCAGGTTGCACTGCATCGCGCATTTGAGCGAACAATTGTGGTTGTTGATTTGATAACCGATCACCCAATTCGAGTAATGTTTGATAACTCAGTCCATTTTTAGCGCTGTAGCTATTTTCTAATGAGATAACTTTGGTGAATGATTTTAATGCATGGCAAATATTATCATCAAGCAAGTTACTGTCATTGATGAAAATATATTTAATGTTGGCATCTGTTTTCTGAAATTCAAAATGACTGCTAGAAACATTGGCAAACATCGGTACTGAGATGGCGCGGTTAAGCATAATGGCCAGATCAACCATCATCCATTGTGGCGATGAATTAGATATAATAGCAAATCCATCCGATTCTTTAACGCCCAATGCACGTAAACCCAGTGCTAATCGACGAATGGTTTCCATGAATTTTTCACTTGAAATCGATTGCCATTGGCCCTGTTTTTTGTAGTTCAGTGCTGAGGAGTTCATGTAGGTATTGACCACATATTGGATCATCTCTGGCAATGTACTGTAGTTTGGCATAAAGATCCTTCTTGGAAAATGATTGATTTATGAAGATGTTAGCAGTTTATATTTAATATAGTCTAGTTCATTGTTTTGTGAACCACCAACATACGTTAAACTTAATTTCTCTTTTAATGATGAGTGTTTATGAAAACATTAATACAACTTGAAGGTCTGATTTTATCAAGACAACAACAAGACAGCGCAGCGGGTATTAACCTTACTTTGTGGGTTGCGACTGAGCAGGGGGCTTGTCGAATTGTTGTGACAGGACTCCGTGCGGTATTTTTAATTAAACAGGATGATTTAAAAGCAGCAATGGCTGTTTGGGAACATCAGCAGTTGTTCGCACATGAGGTTCGTCCTCTCTCCCTGACTACTTTCAATCAGCAAGATGTTGTTGCTATCTACAGCTTATCAACTAACTACTCGCGACTTTTACAATGCGCTTTATTGGATCTTGAACTGGCTATTTTTGAAGCGGATATTAAAGTCAGCGATCGTTACCTGATGGAACGATTTATCTACGGTAGCGTCAAAATAGAGGGAAAAATTACTCAGCAGGGCAAAGGTTGGTTTGTTCAGAATCCCAAATTAACTGCCGGAAAAAGTAACTGCTCACTTAAAACTGTGTCGCTTGATATTGAATGTAGCCCAGAACAATCACTTTACAGTGTGGGCCTGACGGTAGGGGATGAATCCCAAAATAGGGTGATCATGGTGGGGCAACCTCAAGCTTGTGACAGTGTTAATATAACGTGGGTAAAGGATGAAGTCGCGTTACTGATCGCGTTGCAACGTTGGTTTGAAACCTTTGACCCCGATATTGTGATTGGCTGGGCGGTAGTGAATTTTGATATGCGTTTATTAGCAGAGCGCGCAAAATTGCATCGTTTAACGCTCTGTTTAGGGCGAGATAAACGTCCACTACAGTGGTTTTCACACCGTGATACAACAGAGCAAGGCACGTTACTGTTAAATGGTCGCGTGGTGCTTGATGGCATTGAGCAACTGAAAAACAGCAGTCGGCATTTTGACAGTTACAGTTTGGAATTTGTCAGCCAAAACCTCTTTTCACAGGGGAAATTGATCACGGCAGAAAACAGTCAGTTTGTTGATAAAGGATTAGAGATAAAACATCAATTTGAAAATAGCCCACTTACATTAGCCGCGTATAACTTGCAAGATTGTCTGCTGGTGGAGCGTGTCTTTAATCATGCACAACTCATTGAATATGCGATTAAACGTGCCGAATTAACGGGGCTGGCACTTGATAGACGTGGCGCATCGGTGGCCGCCTTTACTAACCTTTACCTGCCACTATTGCACCGCAGTGGCTATGTCGCGCCTAATATAGGAGATATTGAAGCACAGCACTCACCCGGTGGATTTGTGATGGACTCCACCCCCGGCCTTTACGATTGGGTGATTGTGCTTGATTTTAAATCACTGTATCCCTCCATTATTCGTACTTTTAAAATTGACCCGATGGGTTTGATAGAGGGACTTAAAGAGGATGAATCACAAAGTATCGCAGGTTTTCGAGGCGCTCGATTTAGCAGAGAAAAGCATCATTTACCGCTGATTTTAGATAAGTTAACGGCTGCCCGTGAGTTAGCTAAAAAAGCCAATAATCAACCTTTCTCACATGCGATAAAGATTATTATGAACAGCATGTATGGTGTGTTGGGCTCAGCAGGCTGTCGTTTTCATGATACCCGTTTAGCCAGCTCTATTACCTTGCGCGGGCATCAAATTATGATTGAAACGGGCAAGTTTATTGAAAATCTTGGATTTGAGGTGATCTACGGTGATACCGATTCCACCTTTGTGTGGTTAGAAGGTTGTGATTCACTGCAAAGCGCCAATCAAAAAGGAAAAATGTTAGAGGCGAAGATAAACACGTTTTGGACAGATAAAATAGCCACTGAATTTGATTTACCTTCGTTATTAGAGATTGAATATGAAACCTGTTTTAGTCAGTTTTTTATGCCCACTTTACGTGGCTCCGACTCAGGCTCTAAAAAACGTTATGCAGGACTTAAAAGTGATGAGAAAGGCAGTGAAATCATCTTTAAAGGGTTAGAAAGTGTGCGCAGTGATTGGACCGCACTGGCGCGAGAATTTCAAGAAACATTGTTTGAAAAGGTTTTTAGCCAACAGAGCGTGACACAATTTATTATCGATACGGCAAGCCAATTAAAAGCGGGGCAATTAGATGACAAATTGATTTACCATAAGCGCTTAAGACGACCGCTCGATGCGTATGTGAAAAATGTTCCCCCACAGGTACGCGCAGCACGCCTTGCCGATAGCCAAAATAGAAAATTGGGTCGGCCACTGCGTTATCAGCGCCGTGGGCGTGTCGCTTATTTTATAACCAGCAATGGCCCTGAGCCTGTTGAGTATCTGCAATCAAACATCGACTATCAGCATTATATCGATAAACAACTGAAACCGATTGCCGATGCTATTTTGCCTTTTTTAGACTTAGGCTTAAACATTGATTTTGAAACACTTGTTTCAGAACAGATGCCTCTCTTTTAAAAACGTTTTAATTAAGAATAAAAAACAGCGTGGTCACTGTCATCAGGCCCATTGTATAATTGAACACTTTTTTACGCTTGGGTGTGGTCAGTTGCTGACGAATAGCCACGCCTAAATACGCCCATAAACTGATCGCAAAAAATCCCGTGATGGCAAAACAGAGCATGATCCATAATCCTGATTCAAGATAACGATCCCCCGCTAAGGTAAAACTACTGATGCTGCCAATGACCATTGCCCATGCTTTGGGATTGACAAATTGAAAGAGCAATGCATTCACTAATGTCATGGGGCTGTTGTTACTTTGCTGATGACTAAAACTATTTTCATCGGTGGGTGCTGTGGTTATTTTCCACGCAAGCCACAATAAATAAAGTGTGCCCACCACTTTTAAAAGATCATAAAACGCAGGGTAGCGATCAAAGATCAAACCTAACCCTAACAGTACCGAAGCAAGTAATAGCGCGATGCCAATCAATATGCCAAAAATATGTGGCAAAGTACGTTTGTAACCAAACTGTGCGCCCGAGGCGAGCAACATAATATTGTTTGGCCCAGGTGTTACCGACATGACAAATGCAAACAGTGAAATCGCCAATAGCAGTGAAATTTCCATTTTAATCTCCTTTTATGAGACGTTTTAAGAGTGGAAAAAAGGCCATTTTTTTAGTTTCGATTAATCGCTGTTCCGCACTGATAGCAATATCTTTTAACAGGTGCTCAGGTAAATTTAATAGTTGTTTACGTGTATCAAACAAACTGATTTGTCTATTGATTCTGGTTATAATTTTTCTCATTTTTATTCTTCCTTGATAACTCATTGAATTGTCATTGTAAGCAAGTGAGTATTTCAATACAGATTCAAAATGATTTTATTTCTTCAATACAGATGGGCAAAAAAGAGACTGTATGGCATTATTTTGTGTTATCTGTATGGGAAAATAGATGGCATGTTCAGTATGAGAGAGATGGTTGTTATCAAATAGGTGATAAAAAAATGAAACTATATGAAAAAGTTGCAAAGGGTTTACGTGAAAGCATGGAAGCGGGATTGTTTATTGCTGGCGACAAATTACCCTCTATTCGCCAATTAGTGATTGAACACAGTGTCAGTATATCAACCGTGCAACAGGCTTATCATCAACTCGAGATGGAGGCATTGATTGAAGCGCGTCCCAAATCGGGTTACTTTGTTTCCCAACGCAGCGTTTTACCCGCACAGCCTGAAACCTCTCGTCCTGCGCAACGTCCTATTGATGTTTCACAATGGCAAGAGGTCTTAGAGTTATTACTCAGCAAAGCGGGTGACGATTCAGTGCAGTTACAACATGCGATGCCTAATATGAGTGCACCGACATTAAAACCACTGTTAAAAAAGATGACCGAATTGATGCGTCATCAGGTTGCTTTGAGTTTACCTTACGGTGACATTAAAGGCTCACTTGTATTACGCGAACAATTGGCTAAATTAGCGCTCAATTCGGGGTGTTCATTACACCCTGATGATCTGGTGGTAACCTCTGGGTGCCAAGAGGGATTATCGGTTTGTTTACGCGCAGTGACTGAGCCGGGCGATATTGTTGCGGTTGAATCACCGAGTTTTTATGGGTCGATGCAAGCGATAAAAACCGCTAATTTAAAAGCGATGGAGATTCCCACCCATTCTGAACATGGTCTGAGTTTAGAAGCGCTAGAATTAGCGTTAGAGCAATGGCCGATTAAAGCGATTTTGGTCACTCCAACCTGTAATAATCCAATGGGTTATACCATGCCAGAAGAGGCAAAAAAACGGCTTTACCAACTAGCGCAAAGTTACGATATCTGTATTATTGAAGATGATATTTACGGGGATATTAGTTATCAATCACCGCGCCCTAAAACCATTAAATCGTTTGATGAAGATGGCCGTGTTTTATTATGTAGCTCATTTTCTAAAACCGTCGCGCCGGGCATTCGTGTTGGTTGGATTGCCCCCGGTCGTTATCGTGATAAAGTCACCCATATTAAGTATGTCAGTAGCTCAATGTGTCCGCTTTTACCTCAGTTAGCGGTTGCTGACTTTATTAAATCAGGCGGTTATCATCGTCACAGTCGTCGTGTGCGTCTGTTATATAAACAGGGACGCGATCATCTGGTACAATCTATTAAGGAACATTTTCCAGACGATACTCGCATCAGTTTTCCGCAAGGAGGATATATCCTGTGGGTTGAATTAAACAAAAAAATTGATACCGTAAAGTTAGCAACACAGTGTAAAGCAGGTGGGGTAAGTATTGCCGCTGGTCCACTCTTTTCAGCAACAGGAAAATATCGCAGTTGCATGCGTTTGAATTTTAGTGAACAAACAGAGATTGAGCGTGAGAAGGGTATTCGCCAATTAGCTGTTTATATCAACCAACAAATACAATTAATTAAATAATAAAATATAACTATTCTGATTTATTCTTGTGATGCTTTATGCAAAATAAAGGGTAAATGCTCAGGGCTAAGTCATTTATACCATTCCGCTTAATATAATGATCAGGTTTTACGCAGGGTAAATGACTAAGGTCAAGGTGCATGATTGAGTAATAACTGGCTATTGCGATTGAATGCAACGCAGATATTAGTCATTTAAACCAGTAAAAACGATCAGTTACTTAGGCGGATTGGTATTATGTCTAGTTCAAGGCGAAAAAGCGCAGTTTAGTCGTTTAAATGAGCATTTTCAACGATGAAATGGGCTTAAATGACGACGGCCTGAGTAGTTACAATAAAAGGAATATCTATGACCACTATCACCACCCGTTGCCCACACTGCCAATCGATGAATCGTTTACCGGTTGAACGTATCGACGCTTCTCCGACTTGTGGGCGCTGTAAAATGCAACTCGTTCAAGGTAAACCGATTGAGGGAACACCTGTTAACTTATCCGCTTTAATCAAAGCTGATTTACCTGTTATTGTTGACTTTTGGGCACCTTGGTGTGGTCCTTGCAAAAACTTCGGCCCCATTTTTGAAGAACTTTCAACACAAGACAAATCGGCGCGTTTTGTAAAAGTAGATACGCAGGCGCAGCAACAGTTGGGGGCTTTGTATAATATTCGTAGCATCCCTACGTTAATGTTATTTAAAAATGGCAAAGTGGTTGATACGCTAAATGGTGCGTTGCCTAAAACACAATTTAAAGCGTGGTTAAGTCAAGCGTTGTTGAAGTAGCTTTTAGTACATTATTCATAAATATAATGGCAGCAGAGCAATATCTGCCACCATACTATTTAGTGTATACCCGTTATCATTCAAGATGCAAAATTCAGCAAGCTGTGAGGTGAACAGATTCTAGGCAGGAAGTTGAAGGTCTAACGGGTTCAATCAAAACTTCCTAACAACGAAGATGTTTGCCTCAAAGCTTGCCCTGCGGGTCGCCAGCTCGAACACTAATTTGGCGTTACAGTATTCGATAAGGGCTAACCATTGTCATCATACTGCGTCTTGCCTTAATGCCCGAGCTGACGACTGAATAAAGCAATATTGATTGGTAACGGGTATCGTTACTGTTTATGCTGCTTTTGTCGCTGTAACAATTTACTTTGACGCGTCGGTTTTTTCTCATTTCCAGCATATAAGTCAAGTGTATCAAAACGACTTTTAAGTTGCGTTGCTGTGTAATCTAATTCAAGTTTTTTAATGACCAATTGATGCTTTTCAGGAAATAAAACTTCAACGGCTTGTGATAGAAGTTCAAATAAGCGCTTTAGGTTAATTTTATGCGTTTGATCTGTTTTATCAAACAGCCAAGCGGAGATGGCCATAAAGTCATCAAAGGGGTGAGCAGATAAAATCTCGACTAAGGAATGTTTGAAACGGCCTGAGTTGCCTATCATATCCCAGTATCGTGCAAAGCGATTTACCCGTTGCATGGTCGGAAAATCGATGCGATCAGTGCTTAATATATTAAACGGTGGCAGAGGGTTAAAACGCAGATCAAATGCTTTAGTATGCCTAATAATCGGCGTACCTCTGAGGCGTTTTAAAATGCCCATTTGAATCTCATGAGGTTGGCAGAGATACAGCTCGTCGAAGCTTTCCCCAAATGTCTCCAAGGTTTCGCCCGGTAAGCCAAAAATCAGATCCGCATGAATATGTGCATGGGTATTTTCTTTTAACCACAGCAAGTTTTGTTTTGATTTAGCATTATTCTGCTTACGACTAATATTTTCCTGCACCGTTTGGTTAAAAGTTTGGATGCCAATTTCAAATTGCAAACTGCCTTCTGGGAACAGCGTTAACATCTCTTTTAATTTTCTTGGTAAGTGATCCGGTACGACTTCAAAATGCAGATACAGACCATCAGTCATTCTGTCCAAGAAAAACTGCATTATTTTAAGAGAGGTATTAATGTCTAAATTGAAGGTTCTATCAATAAATTTAAAATTACGCGCCCCACGTTGATACAGTGTTTCCATTTGCCCGAGGAACAGGTCTAATTCATAGGGATTAGATTTAGTGTCTAAAGATGATAAACAAAATTCACACTTAAAAGGGCAACCTCGGGACGCTTCAACGTAGAGTATGCGATTTTTTAAATCTTCATCACTATAATACTGATAAGGCATTTCAAGATTTTTTAATTCAACAGGTTTAGATTTAATGATTTTTTGAGTCGGCGCGTTGTTATTGATAATATCTCTGCATAACTCATAAAAGCTGATTTCAGCTTCACCTGTTAATACATAATCTGCTGTATGAACAATCGCTTGCGATTCTGATTCATAACTTACTTCAGGACCACCTAAGACCACCTTAATGTCTGGGGCAATGACTTTTAACAAATTAACTACATTGGTGGTTTCCACAATGTTCCAGATATAAACGCCAAAACCGACGATATCGGGTTTCGATGCTAATATTTTTTCAACAATATCAATGGGGCGCGTTTGAATAACAAATTCTTTGACTTCACAACATGCTTGCAACTCTTTTAAATTAGCGTACAGATAACGTAACCCTAAACTGGCATGAATAAATTTTGAATTAAGCGTTGCCAACACGATTTTAGGGGAGGAGATGACGTTTGTGGCTAATACTGTTTTTTCACTTACATCTGTGGATTCAATGGTGAGGTCATTTCGGAATGGTTGCATAGTTATTGAGAGTCTTAAATGTAGGGAAAAATTATTGTGTGATAATACAGTAATAGTGGAAGTGTTTCAGTATCTGTTTTGAATGGGGGAATAGGATCATTTATTAATAACTGCACCATCGTTTTTTGTTAATTGTGAGCCAAAAAATAAAACTGATTATATGGTTTCTCCACTGATTTAGTTAAATTTCACTGACAGTGAATCATAACATTTTGGGCTCATTAGTGAGAGAGTGAAGTAATGCACTCCTTTTTGTTATTTTGAAATTCCGCAACTTTCATCATGTACCATTCGATGAAAATGAGTAACTTATTGTTACCGATGTGCTTGCTCTAAAGGATATTATTAAAGAATGAATTATCAAACACGTTTTCATCAATTATTAGACTACATCGATTTTCATTTAGATGAAGAATTAACTGTCGATAAGCTAAGTGGTATTGCCTGCTTATCTAAATATCATTTTCACAGGCAGTTTTCTTCGCTCTTTGGTCTTTCTGCATTTTCTTATATTAGGCTTGCAAGGATGAAACGAGCTTCATATCAATTGGTTTTTAAGAAAGAGATGAGGATTGTTGATATTGCAGTGGCTAATGGTTATGAAAGTTCAGAAGCGTTTTCTCGTGCTTTTAGTCAGTCGATTGGCCAGAATCCATCTCAATTTAGAGATCAACCACAATGGACTTTATGGCATGAAAAATATCACCAGTTTAAAAACTTGAGGATTCAACGTGCATCGTCAGTGTCACATCACGTTGACGTTGTCAATTTTAGTGAGATAAAAGTTGCTGCATTAGCACATCTTGGTGCGCTTGAATCACTTGGAAATACTATTAACTTATTCATTAACTGGCGTATAAATAATAACTTATCACCTAAGATAAGTAGAACATTTAATATTGTTTATGATGATCCTGCTGTCACTGAAGCAGATAAATATCGCTGTGACATCTGTGCATCAATTAAATCTGATGTAATAAAAAATGATGATGGTATTTTTACCAAGATCATACCAGCGGGTCGTTGTGCACTTATTCGGCATATAGGATCTGATGATACTATTAGTGAAACGATAACTTATTTATATTCAGATTGGCTTGTACAAAGCGAAGAAGAGTTACGTGATTATCCTATTTTTTTTGAAAGGATTAATTTTTTTCCTGATGTGCCAGAGACTGAAATAATTACAGATATTTATCTACCCTTGAAGTGATTATATACCCATGTTACTTCAAGATGCTTTGTCAGGCACAAGCTCGATAATCAGAGCAAGGCACAACACGAGGTAATGGTTATTCCCTTTCCGCTTGTTGTAACGTAGGGCTGATTTTCGAGCTTGCGCCCCGTAGGGCAAGGCAACTTGTACCAATCTACGTCGTTATGAAATTTCGACTTAGAATGACTAGGCTTCAATTTTATGCCTAG
>NZ_ATUO01000017.1 GCF_000420245.1 Psychromonas hadalis ATCC BAA-638
ATTGATGGTTGTTCTTCCATAAATTCAATTTGTTGTATCACTTTAGCGCGAACAAAGCTGTTGGATGTTAGGCCTAGTTTTTTCTTGAAAGTGTAGAAGCTAGACGTTGATAAGTGATGTTGTTGACAGTAATCTGAAATAGTTAACCCACTGGTTTGTTGATTTTTTACTAGGGTCTGCCATTGTGTTTCGTTGCGCGTTATTTTCATTGTTATTTCCTTTTATTTGACTTGAAAATAACATAACTGAGATCAGAAATTAGATGAAGGTGTGGTTGCCCTGACGCTTACGTTTAATCTAATCAAATGGCTGGTTAACTATGAAAGAGCAATGGGATACTCGATTACTTCGTAGAGTAGGAAGTTTGTATAGTCAAGGGTACAGAACACTGGATAAAATCCTTCCTCAATGTGATGGCGCACAACCTAAAGATATTAGCTACATTTTAGAAAAGGTTAAACAGGAAGGTGTTGAATTTAAGACTGTATCATTAGACTACAAGAATAAATTTTACTTCAATCTACCTGCCGCCAATCCTTTGTTCTACCAGTGGTGGTATACCCTTGATTCACAGGAAAAATTATCCAGAAAGGTTCTTGATGAAACAGATTCTGCTGAAATATTATGTATCGGGACACCAACAATAGCTGCTACATTAAAATCATACGGTGCTAGTGTTTCGTTGCTAGATATTGATCCTGATTTAATTTCGCTATTCAATAATACCTTTCCTGAAAACAGCTCAGGGCTCCAACACGATATCTTTAATGAACTAGATGCTAAATATGTTAATAGTTTTGACAGTGTTGTTATTGATCCTCCATGGTATGAAGAGTATTTCAATGTTTTTTTATCTAGAGCAATAAATGCTACAAAAATAAATGGAAAAATATATTGCTCAATTCCTCAAGTATTAACCAGAGAAGGGATTGAAGAGGAGCGGAGAAAATTAACTCAAGAGTTGCATCGTTTAGGGCATGAGGTTCTTTATGTAGAAAAATCTGTTGTTCAGTACATTATTCCAGAATTTGAAAGTGCAGCCTTTAAACAAGGAAATATTCCATTATCTAATCAACCCTGGCGTTATTCAGATTTATTAGTTATACGTGTCGGTAGTAATAGGGTAATGGATGTTGCTCCCAAGAATATTCCCGATATACACTGTTATTCAAGAGGTAATATGGCCTCAATGTTCAGGGTTTTTCTTTCTGAAACGAATATTACTACGGGGGTTGGTTTAATACATATCCCTGAATTTACAGAGTCCATAAGTAGGAGAGATAAGGTCCCTGAAGTTAATTTATGGACCTCTAGTAAACGCGGGTATCAAGCAGAGGACTTCAATGTAGTTAAAAATATCCTTAAATGTTGGAGTGAGGGGAAAAGTAAAGCTGAGGCGATTGAATCTCTTAGAAGTAATGGTAATTCAGCTGTCATATCCACAAATCTAATTGACCAATTCGACGAGCGACTTGGTTTATGGAGCAAATACTCCGATGGATCCGCAAGAAGAACAGGGGAAGAAATAAAAGAGAAAAACTCATCAACAAACAGTCGTTGGGCACAAGAGGCTAGCAAACGAGAGTTTGGAAATAGCAGTGATGGTTTTCGAATTGAATTTCAGAGAGATAGAGATCGAATTATATGGTCTAGCGGATTTAGAAAGCTTGCAGATAAAACCCAACTATTTCCACTTGGGGAAGATGAAAATCTAAGACAACGCCTGGCACATAGTATTGAGGTTATGCAATTGGCCACTACAATTTCATCAAGTTTCGGATTAGATAAAGACCTCGTTGAAGCTGGTGCTTTGGCTCATGATATAGGGCATACCCCTTTCGGGCATGCTGGTGAAAATGCTATTGACCGTTTATTTACTAATTTGGGATTTAAATGTGGTTTTAACCATTACGAGCATGGTGTTGATGTCGTAAGGTATCTAGAAGGGTCATATCAGCATAATGTGTTTGAATCTCACCCTGGACTTAACCTAACTCCCGACGTATGTGATTGTATACTTAAACACACATACTGCCATTCTGGCGAGACTGGAAGCCATAAAAGTGTATGGAAAAATTCTAAGCACCAAGAATATATTGGATGTGGTGGTTTTAGTCACTTGGAAGGGCAGGCCGTACGTGCTGCAGATAAAATATCTTATCTTCTATCTGATATAGAAGATGGAATAAGGCTAGGCATTGTAAGCTATCAAGATTTAATGAATTGTCGACTATTTCATCGGCCACCGGTTGATTTTAGGATGTCACCGTCCGAAAGCTTATATGTGAAATTTATAGAGCAACGTGGTTCAATAATTAAACTTCTTATGGAGGATGTGATTTTAGAGTCTTCTAAAAGAATCAGTAAGCTTAGTTCCAGAAATGAAGTTCGAACTGCACAACATTATTGCATATTCCACGGGCCAGAGATTGAAGCCGATATGGGGGAAATCTGGGATAAAATTCAAGCAGGTAAGCTACACAGAGATCCAAGGGTATTATCTGCAAATATGAGGGCGTCCAAGATCGTATCAGAGTTGCTAATCTTATATGTATTATATCCAGAACACATAGATGAGAGATTTCGAGTCGAACATGAGAGGTTGAGAAATACTAATTATATTAAATTCTATGAGAAGGCCAAATTGTATTTCAGTTTGCCTGAAGCTTATACGTCTTTTTTACCATTAAATGTAATGATTGGCTTCAATCCATCTGTATTAAATAATATTGATACATATAATTTAGTTATTGCTAAAGATTATATTGCTAGTCTTTCAGATAAAAGAATTACCAGTATTTATCATGAGCTTTTGAGTGATTAATCAATAATTTCTATGAAGAGAAATAAGCGTTCTGGTTAAGTTGATTTGGCCATCTATCTATAACTTTCTAAGGCGCTTTGGGGCACATTGCGCCTTAGAATAATAATTAAAAACTCAAAATGAAAGAGCTTCACCTCAGGTCCCTTAGCTCAATGTAAAGTTAGTCCCATGCCCTTTTCATGTATGTCTATGGACGACTTTCTATGTACAACTTTTACTGCTGAAAAGCTGACACTTGACATTTATGGTTCTCATTCTTCAATTTCAGCCTTGGCACCATCGTACTGCTATCAAAATCATAAACGACAACTTCAGGGTGATGGGTATCATAAGCTTGACCAATAAAAATAGCGGCCGCGTTTGAAGCACAGGTAAAAAGGTGGATAGTTTGAGCGCTATACTCAGACCTTAGCTTATGGAAAAGAGACTGAAGTGCGCTAGTAAAAGCTTTTCCGTCTTCAGGGTGTGAAATTGCACCGTTACCCATATATTCTTCTTTGGCCCTTATAGTAATAATCTGAGCACCTTTTTCACCGCTTAAAACTTCTGCAGCACTAATGAGACTTTCTGGTTCGGCAGTTAAGGCGATGTTTATGATAAAGTCAGCATTTTCTTTTAAATCGTCTAGACCTACTATTTCATAAAAAGTCCCTAAAGCAACATCGCTAGGCCAAGACCAGTTTCCCCCTTCCCTGAAGCGTAGCATAGGAGTTACATCGTTTTTATTCCCCAATTTAGCACCTAATCCAATAAGTGCAGATGTTGGCCCGAAGCCAAATAAAGCCGCATTGAAGCCAAAAGCCTTTGTTTGTTGAATAATCTTGTCTGCTGCACTTTGAATTACGCTAGGCATCATTTGCCAAAGTATATCTGGGGAATTGATCAATAAGTCTTCGTTGTCGCTCAAAATGTTTATTTGTTCATGCATTCGACGTTTTATTCTGGATAGGCTAGTTGCAACCTGAAGATATGATGGTGGTGAAACCGTTTGAGAGTTGACTGGCCATAGGACAGAATAAACTGGAATTGGCTGGTATTTTAGACCATCTAATAAACCATTCGCAACGATGCCAAATTCTTTTTTCATTGCTGATAACATAGATGCTGTATAATCGCTTGCTGCGACCTTATCTATGAGGCGATGGTGTTTGTCACAGAGAAGCAGTACATTGTCAGGATCGTTGGAAAGTTTACCAGATAGTTCAGTGATCCCTCTGGCACCTTGCTCAGAAGAGGCGACGTTATGTGCTAAATAGGCATAGTTTCCAGTTGTCCCTGAAATGCTATCATGGTCTAGCTTTTCGCCACATCCAGTGAACATGCAGCGACCATAGCTTTCTTTCCATACAGTATTTTTGGTTTCTACAGTAAAGTCTTTTCCTCTACCTTTTAGTTTTCGGTCATCCTCAAAGCGGGTGAATAGATTTTCTAGTTCATTGATCGGTATATTGTCGCTTTGTTGGGCCGCTTTAATCCATGTACTACTTATTGACTCAAGGGTTAACAGATCATCACTAGTTATTTGATAACCTTGGATATTTCTGTAAGTAACTTCATTTTTACTTTTAGACAAACTTGCTAAACATTTTGCAACATCACTTGGTTCTAGACATAACCTTAGTGTAGCTACCATCTCTTCATCAAGGCTAAGTAAAATGATGGTGTTTTTATCATCCTTATCAGTCAAAAAACCAACGTCATCCCAGTTCACCTGCTTTTTAAGACTCATATGATATTGACGAAAATTGTCCAGTGAATCAATTGGAGCACTAGCGGCCTGATTACAAAACTGTTCTGCTTTATTACTCATCAACTTTCCTCGTTATTTTTTAACATTTATTATCAATATTGGTATAATAATTTACTTGTTCATTGTCACAATAACAAATATAAGCTATCGTTCCGGATTGCGAGTTTAGTACCATAACCACTCTCAAAGTCGATGTTCAGAATGACGATATAGAGCACTCATTTAAACAGTACCCACATAGTAGTAATGTATCTACTTAACGAGCAATAGCTCGATGACTTCCCCCCTTTTCCTAAGTATAAACCGACGTTGTTTTTATGCCTACGACAATAAAAAAAACAGAGGGCGAACAGGGTTGCCCTGTTCATGGGATCGCCAGTCAGTTTTATCAGAAATCGAGGGGCTAGGCGCATCTTGGGGCGAGTGTGCCAGATTCCAAAATAGCCCAACAAGTGTTCTGATGCGGTATGTTGTGGCTTAGTAATATTGACCAAAAGGCAAGACTTGGCTCAGTTGTTTTCGATACTTTTACCTATCCCCCTTGATTAATATTTTACAGCCCCCATCTGTTATTTATCCACATCAAAATAAGGGGCTCAAATGTCATTACAAAGTCAATATAAAAAATTCACAGAAACAATATCATTAACCCGTCAAGATAGTGGATATAAAGACGCCCGTGAAAAAGATGATTTAATTTATGGGAAGATTAAGGTTGCGTTTAAAGAAGAAAAATATGATATTAGTGATACTTTTCTTTTGGGATCCATGGGGGTTTATACGGGAATAAAACCTATTGATGGTGATCATGATATTGATAGAGCAATTGTTGTAACAAAAGAATCATCACCAGAAAATCCGATCGATATTAAAAAAGTAGTAAAAAAAGTTTTAAAAGACCATGGGTTTTCAGATCCTAAAATAAAAAAGCCATGTATTACGGCTGATTATAAAAACAAACCAATTCATATTGATTATGTTGTATTTAGAATTGATGATAATGATGATAATGCTGATATTGAACTTGCTGTCGGTAAAGAAACTTCAAATGAAGATAACCGAAAGTGGGATGAGTCTGACCCTAAAGGCTTAAAGTCTTGGTTAGTATGGGAGGGGGAAGGGAAAAGTACTGAAGAAAGAGCTCAGTATTATCGATTAGTCCGTATTATGAAAAGATGGCGAGATTATAAATATACTGACGTGAAGAAACGAAAAAAGGTATATTCGATTGGTTTAGCTGTCATGCTTAAAGAGAAAATTTGTTTTTCTATTGATGAAAATGGTAAAGCGGACGACCATTTAGCTTTACGCAATACCATTGATAATATTTTGGCTGACAATACTTATTTCAAAAAAGATATTTTCAGCACTCTGCTCGGTGAAGTCAAATATGATTTAATTGTAAATTTACCAAAATCACCTAATAGAGACATTTTTGATAATCATGGAAAAACAGTCGGTACTACCTTAAGAGAACGTTTATCTAAGTTACGTGATATTTTGGATGAAGTAACCGAACAAAAAAATCTTAAAAATCAGTGTGAAATACTAGAAAAATCTGCATTTGGTAATGACTTTCCTATTCCTTCGGATAATGAAAAAAGAGAACAAACTGACTCGTCTGGTGTTATGAGTGTGTCTAGTGGTGCATGATATTGATTTGATAGTAGAGTTCTTAAAAAAAAATGGGTTTAATGTCGTAATCCGTGATAATGAACTCATATCAACCCATTCTTGCCTAACGGCAAGTTTTTCTATTCGAATAGAGTTTCCTGATGAGTTCCCATATGTTCTTCCAAATTATCATTTGGAAAATAGAGGTGACTTTGGGCATTTAGCTCATGTTGCATGGGGGGCTGAACGATACGCTAGTATTTGTATCGGTTCTCAAGAATCATTTTCAATAAACTTTGATGCACCTGAAAAAGTTGTTTTTGATACATTAAAAATGGCTGAAAAAATAGTTCAAAACTCTTTGGATAATCCTGAATATAACTATCAAGAAATATTAAAAGAATTTGGAGGCGTGTGGAGATTCCATGTGGCATCTGATGCTCCTCGAATTTTAAATTTCATAAATAACTTAAACCATTTCTCACCTCTAATTGTACGTTCTAAATTTACGAAAGATGTACAAAATGGTTTAGGCAACGTTATTATTGCAAGTGAAAATAATCCTTGCCAAGGGGGGTATGCTGTAAATATATCAGCCTCATCAAGATTTAGACAAAACATAGGAAAAGGAATATATCTGCCTATTCCAACAGATATGAGGCTTATGCCACCTTTACCATACCAAGATATTATGGAATGGTGGTGTGGTGTTTTAAACCTAATAGACAATAAAACTAAAATAGATTTAAAAGAGTATGCGAGACTTAAAAAAGCAACAGCATGTTATGTTGTATTGGGAGTTTTCACTCAAGATCAGGTCGCTACAGTTGCTCTGGAATTTAAGGCAGAAAAAAAATCAAAACTTCCTTTTCATGAGTCATTTATCGGCAATTGGAATGCGACAGCTATAAATGCAGATGATTTTTCCCCATCAAGCCTAATACAAAGAGGCGGGGGAGCTATAGATATTAACCAAAAGAATGTTTGTATTATTGGCTGTGGGTCAGTTGGGGGGTATATAGCTCACTCTCTTGCTTCTTCTGGAGTTGGAAAATTAACTTTAGTGGATTACGATAATTATAATCCTGAGAATATTCATCGTCATATTTTACCATCCCGTTATCTTTATACGAATAAGGCGTCCTCGCTTTCTGATTATTTAACAGAGAACTTTCCTTTTGTAATTGCTAAGCCTTTAAATACGCAATTGCTAGAGCTTTCCCCTTATGAATTAAAAGATTATGACTTAGTAATTGTCGCTACAGGGAATGTTTCCCAAGAAAGAGTGTTTAACAGAGAAATTGCAAAAGAAGGCTTAAACATTCCTGTCATTTACTCTTGGCAAGAGGCATATGGTGTTGGTGGTCATAGCGTTCTTTCAACTCCTTTCTTAGGTGGTTGCTTGGAGTGTACATATATTGGATTGGCTTCAGATGAAGTTGAGCTATTTAGTAATCTTAACTTTATTGCTTCCGGCCAAAAGGTATTAAAAGGCCATGCGGGGTGTGGTACTGAATTTTTACCATACTCGAGTATAGACGCTAGAGATACTGCAAGTCTTACATGTCGGTTGGCTATTAAAGTATTAACAAAAACTGTAACTCATGGGGTGTCTGGTTCATGGCGTCAAGATTCAGAAGAAGCTAAAGAAAATAATATTGAGTTAACTCACAGATATACCCACTTACAACATGTTGAAAAACTGAAAGAGATAAAAAGCACAAGGTGTCCTTGTTGTGCGAAATGAATTATGTATAAAGCTCTTTAATAGTAAAAGTATTAAAGTAAATTTTGATACTAAAGTTATTAATGTTTGGAAAAATTATAGGCAATTAAAAAAATCTGATCTTGAAGGTTGTGGTGTCTTAATTGGCGGATATATACGAGAAAAAAGAACCATAATTGTTGATAGTTGCACTACTCCTGGCGTTGCCGATACTAGACGTCGTTGTTCATATAAAATGACTGATTCAAGCCATCAAACCACCATAAATACAGCGTTTAAAAAATCAAATGGAGAGGCTTTTTTTATTGGTACATGGCATACCCATCCTGAACCCTATCCGACGCCTTCACGCGCAGACTTACAAGACTGGAAAAAACTAATGCATGAGAATTTAGATGCAATCCCCGCATTCTTATTCGCCATTGTTGGCACAAAGCAAGTATCAATATTTCCCTTTATTAATGGTGGATATAAAAAGAAAGGGAATAAATAAAATGTTCAAATCAATAATTAATAAGTTATTTAATTGGTATTTTAGACCTAAAAGTTTAGATTTACGCCTTTGGCAAATGTCCCTTATATTTATATCGATATTTACCGTATCTGGCACAGTGGGGGTGATTAACATCTTTTGGTCTTCTCCTGATGGCGAAACAGTAAATATAAATTATTCACTTTCAGACACAATTCCGATTTTGATTTCTTACGCATCTTTTATTTTTGGTGCTCTATTTGCCATTCTAGCTGTTTTTCGAGCTATGCAACATGAGAAAAAAAATCCAAATATATTTATTGAACACATCGGTTTGAGAAGTTCGAGAAATCAAAGTTTAAGTGAAGCAGCAAAGAAAAAAACAGGCTTAGGTAGTACGTTATTCATCGATACATCTAATTATTATGAAAATAGTATTTTGAAAGATAATGCTAAAGCACTCGATTATACGATAGAAGTTTTTAATAACTCTATTGAAAATATAACCCACCACTGTGATACCAGAAATATTTCACTTCATTATGGCGGAACCCCATCTGTACCTATTGGTTTTTCCCTTGGCTATAAAATAGGCAATACTTCAAAAGTTTCATTATGGGATTTTAATCGTGAATCTTCAGAGTGGTACGCATTAGAGGATATTTTTTATGATTCTAATACCCCAGTTATTGATTTTAATAAATATAATAATGAGAAAGAAGTTTGTATATTAATGGGATTTTCATTTCCTGTATCAGAAGAGCAAGTTGGTACCAGATTAAACGGTAAAGGGATTATTAATATCACTATGCCCAAAACAAAAGATGACAGTATGAATAGCTTGTTAAAATTAGAAGAATTTCAACAAAAGTTTAGAGGGTTATTAAAAACATTGGCTTCAGATGGCGTTTCACGGATTCATATATTCTGTGCAGCTCAAGCTTCATTAAATTTTTCACTAGGTAGGCAAATCGAGCGAACTCATCCTGAATGTGTCGTTTATGAATATGTAAATGATTCAAGTTTGGACACACAGTACCCTTGGGGAGTACTGCTAAATTCAAAAGGAACCCCTCCCTCAATCATTACGTAAAGCTCTGTTATTGCCAGAAAAAAATGTATTTTCTAAGGCGCAATGGGGGCGGTTGCGACTTAGCTTTTTGGCCTTGTCGAGTTCACTTCGGTGGTGATTTACATCCTACTTTTAATGATATGTTAATCCATCTTGCTTGTACTACGATACTATGTTGATTCATCGTTATCAATTATTAATCAAGGAAGGAAGTGCATGAAGTTTCGAGGTGCCCCCGAAGATATGAAGAGAAAGGTTGTCCACCAAACTGGCACCTCTGGGCCAGTTGAAATTATTCATTATACCAATTCAACTGATGTCTCTGTTATGTTTCAGCAAACTCAAAATATTCAAACATTTACTTCTTCTTGCATTCGTAAAGGCGCAATTAAAGACAGTAAAGAGTTCGCAAAGAAGCTATCACTCTTCTCATCATCACAACAAAAATTAAGTGATTGTAATGCCTTTAGCGTACCTGACGACTTAATCGCAGGAAACTTGCATAACTCAAAGCGTTATGGTGCATTTGAGATTATAGAGCACGTAAATCGAAAGTTGATAAATATTAAATTTTCAAATACCGGATTCCGATGCAATACCACCGCATCCTTGATCCGTAGTGGCGACATCAGGGATGAGTCCGTTACTCTTCATAATATGGTTGCAGGTAATTATTACCCAACGGAGTCATGCGGGATAGTTGAGGTTATTAATTTTGTCAGTGCAAATAGCGTCTCTGTTATTTTTTTAGACTCAAGTAATCAGCAATCCTTTTCAGCCACCAACATTCGTAAAGGATGGATAGTGGATAACGGCATTAATCTAAATTTATCAGAGAGAACGGAATAGCAATGTGTTGTTGCTAAGTGAATTGTCCACCAGTTTATAGGTTATCAATTCGCCTAGGGGGATTAGCGCCCCATCAATCTATTTCGCCTCTCATTAGATATAATTATGTTTCTGTCGCTTCTGAAATAGTTAAAGCGTCCTCTATTTCAACTCCTAAATATTCAATGGTGCTTTCGAGTTTAGAATGACCCAATAATAATTGTATTGCTCTAAGATTTTTCGTCTTTGCATAAATTAATGATGCTTTAGTTCTCCTAAGCGAATGAGTGTTGTATTGAGTTAAATCTAGGCCTAAGTTACTTACCCATTGTTTAACTATCCCTGAATAATAGTGATAGCTTATGTGGTAGCCGTGTCTACGAGGACTGGGGAATAAATAATCAGAGGGAGTTAATCTTTGATCATGTATCCAGAGATTTAAACATTGCTGCGTTTTAGGTGTAATTTCAAATTGAACTTCACGGTGTGTTTTCTTTTGTTCAATGATGGCACGAGATTGAATTAATGATCCAGAAGAGATATCACGTACTTTGAGCTGAATTAAGTCACTCGATCGTAATTTGCTATCAATTGCTAAATTGAATATGACTAGCTGCTCCAGATTCTTTTCTAGTTCAAGACGAATTCTGATTCTCCAGATATCTTCTAATCTAAAGGCTTTCTTCTGACCTACTCGTTTTCCCTTGTTCCAAGCTTTCATAATATTCTCCTATAATTTATTGGTCGTGATAAGTTTAGTAATTAGATAGGGCAATCAATGAAAGGCATTTAAATGAAAATCATCAGTATATTAATATTATTCTCTCTTTTTCCTCTGAGCACATTTGCTGTAAATGAAACAAACCAATCATTTAGTAAAGCTAAAAAACTACTAGAAACCAAGGTGTATCAGAACAACCGAATTACACTTTATTGTGGTGCCTTATTTGATGCTAAGAAAAACATTATTCCTCCTCAAGGATTCCATACAGACAAACATGTTAAACGTTCAAAGCGTGTTGAATGGGAACATGTAGTACCAGCTGAAAACTTTGGTCGAACATTTATTGAGTGGCGAGAGGGGGATAAGCAGTGTGTGACGAGTAAAGGGAAAACATATAAAGGCAGAAAGTGTGCTAATAAAGTAAATGCTGAATATAAGTATATGCAAGCCGATATGCATAACCTATTTCCTGCTATTGGAGCTGTAAATGCAATGAGAAGTAATTACAATTTTCAGATGCTACCGCATGTCCAAAGTTATTTTGGCAGTTGCCCAATGAAGATTGATAATAAGAAGGCAGAGCCCCCTTCAGAGGCTCGTGGTCGAATTGCTAGAACGTATCTTTATATGGATGATACATATTCGAGATATAGTATGAGCAAGTCTCAGAAGCAGTTAATGAACGCTTGGGATAAAATGTACCCTGTATCAGAATGGGAATGTACAAGATCTAAAAAAATAGCGAAAATTCAGAAAAACAAAAATGCGATAGTTGAAAGTCGGTGTAATGCGCGCTAGCTTGAGTTTTAACCACTTGGTTTATTAGTAATTAATATTTCCTTAGTGTAGAAGTTTAATTAAGCTGGGTGGTAAAGCAATTAAAGTGAGAAATATATGAAAAGAATCGAAACAGAAGATGAACATCAGGCTACTTTAATTCGCATAACTGAGCTTTGGGAGGCTAAGCCTAATACTCCTGAGGGCGACGAACTCGATAAGCTAGCTGATTTAGTGGTGGAGTTTGAAGAAAATATAGAATTAATTCGTCTAGTTGAAAGTAGAAAAGATCAACCGGAGATAGCGGTCGATATTAATGATCTATAACCTCTAAATAGGTGCGATAGGCTATTTGATTTTAGGGGTATTAAAAGAGCTAGCAAATGTTGGTGATTCACTCTTAATTAATGGCCCGAGTCCCTTAGCCACAACAGTGTTGTAGCTAATCAAAGTTGGCCACATATTTATAGTTTTTAAAGTCGTAATGGTACGATTGCAAGTTAGCTTTCTAGTTTGTAATTCACATGTATTCATAGTACACCTGTGAATTCACATGTGCACTATGAATACATGTGAATTTTGTTTTTTTAAGACTCTATTTGATTTAAATTATGTTGTCTTTCTAACTCGCTTGGGGGCATATTGCGAGATAGGAAATGTTACTCGATAAATTAGTGGTCAAAATCACCTAGTCGTAAACACCAACGAAAAGAAACTCAATAAAAGTCTCACCACCACCTACTTAAATCATTAAGCCAGTACCAACGGAGGTATAATGGTCCCGCATTGTTATGTTGAAGTAAGTTAAATTTATTCATATCATTTACAACATAGAGAACATATGGTTCATCATGATCTAGTAAACATGACAATTGATAAAGTAACTCATGATGTTCATTAAGGTTTTCTACATTAGTTAACACGATGATTTCAAATTCAGAAAACTGGTTAATTAGAGTTGCCTTATCGACTTGTGCTAAGTCTATATAACTAGTTTTTCCAATCAATTTACACTTTTCAATCAACAGATCTAAAGATATTGTATTAGGTAATGTAAAGGCAGAGTTAGTGCCTGGTGTCTTACAAATTAGCTTTTCTAGTTCCATCGGCAGTTTCTTATTTTGGTGTAGAATAATTATTTTTAATAACGTAATGATATTACGTTAGAGTACTTCCTATATACATATTTATTATTGTAGCGAAGTGTAATTAACTTGTTGTGGTTAAGTAATATTGGCCACAAATTTGTAAGCTTCTAAGGCTAATGGGGGCGTTAGCGCCATAGTTTTCTTAGACGCAAGGGAAACATTGTGAGGTAGGAAGTGTTGCGATGTTTACTCCTATCTAGTGGCATAAATCATAGAGCTACTATACTATTGAATCTTTCATGAGCTGTAAAAGCACAGGTTATATTAAAATTATTAGACCAAAACTACGACCATGTAAATTTAGGTTTAGGAGTATTCATTTGCTACCACCAAGGACACACAAACCCGTCCCACCAATGAAAATCACAGCAGAACGTTTTATCGATTGTGCTTGGTTATTACCTCTTTATGAAATCAGCTCTGCTGAAAGTAGTTTGCTTGAACGTACTTTCATTCATGAGCTTTCTTTGATTGCTAAGTCTAAAGGAATAGAAGTACATTATATTGATTTCAAAGAGTATGAAGACCCACTGGATGCTCTACTTGATATTAAACATGAAGGTTTTAAAAAAGTAATTGAAGAGGTTCCACATGGTGGAGCGTATCTACATTCGGGCTTACAAGAGCCTACAATACTCATTTTTGATAACTGTGATTCTCTAGCTCCGATAAATTGCTCTCTAACATTTACACTACGATCTATTTTAACGACTCAAATTGATAATAATGTTAAAAGTATATTTATTGCTAAGCAGAAGTCATTAGATATTATGTTTAACGATAGTAAGGCTGCATTTTATCAATCGAACAGTTATCTCACCTCGACTTCATAACCATTGAAAGTCGCAACGGGGCACATTGCGAGATAGGTTATGCTGACATGACCATACTCTAAAGGAATAGGGTAGAGTAATGCTTCTTAATTTTGAAGCCTATTCAAGATGAAAGACCTGATACTCGTCCTGTTAGAAATAGGTTGGGGTGTCATTTTTTTCACCATCTTTTTTTTGTTTCTTCAGCGCTTAGTAATATGTATTACTGGCTTTTATCTTGTTCCACTTTTTGTGTTAATAAATCCATTAATTGCGCGGTTAACGAAGCAATTTGCATCTCTAATGATTTTGCTTCATTGACTGAACTCTCATCTCCTTGAGATCGCAGTTTTACCATCTCTTGAGTTAATTGTGCAATTTCCTCCTGTAGCGCCGCAATCATTTCATCAAGCGTCTGTTTATCATCGGAACCTTCGACACCATCAATGTCCTCTTTTCCCATTAGCTTACGCAGAGCCTGCTGGTTACTATCCTGTAAACTCTTTTTCTTAGCTTCATCGGATAGTTCAACATTTACCGATTGCTGCACTTTTTCACCCGTACCAGTAGCATCCTTATTTTGTGTGACAGGCTTATCTACGCTTGAAGCCTGACTCAGCATTAGTGGTTTCTTATAAGCAGTGTTGATTACAACCGACATATTATCCATAAATCTGTCCCATTTTGTTCTCCAAAAAAATTATCTCACCTTACAGACTGTATTTATCGGCATGAATAGCGAATAGTTAAATAATTTAATCAATAAAATGCACTTTGCATTGTAGTTGGTAAATTTAGGAAGCGTGAAATTCAGTCAAAGTTTATGGATATCCCATCTTTTTTAGATGTGGAATTCGGGTTTGCAATAAATAGCTAATGATTACTGGCGGTCTACCTCAGGGCGTGTTGTTAGACCAACACCAGAAAAATTACAGCAATAAATGTAAGTAAGAAATTACCGACTAAGTGACCGGCTAAAGCGGGATATATACTCTTGCTACGATAGATTACAAAAGTCCAAATGAGGCTTCCCACAAGAATTGTTGGGAACAGCCAAAATTGGAAAATATGATAAAAAGCAAAAAGTACGGCATTAATTACCCAGCCAAGTTTTCCATACTTGGCCATCTTCGGGAGTAACCAAGCTAAGGGTAAGCTTCTAAGGCGCTAAGGGGGCGTTAGCGACTTAATCTTCACACTCTACCAACAGCCTACAACCCAATAAACGTCTCAATAAGCTTATTCCTAAACCCTCCAAAGCTTTCCAGTGATGCAACATTAGGCAAGCCACCACTTTGACTCTCTGAGCTTGCCACAGGCTCACTGAACGACAATTCATCAAGTAACACACTCACTTGTATTGGTGAAGTGTTAATGGTGGCTGAAGCCGCTGTATCGCTATTGTGGGTTATCGAAAAGCGTTGTTCTTGATGGTTGCCTCTTGCTAGTACTGAATAATCTGGAAGCTCTTGGTCAATTCTATTGGCGAAGGTGCTTAGTTTCTCTTCAGCTAGCGTAAATAACCAAGCCTCTTGGTTGGGTGAGTTACTCACTCTCAATATACGACCTAAGACTTGCCTAAAGTAGAGTTCTGTTTTTACTCGGCTCAAATGACAGCAGACTTGTAAGCGTGGAATATCGGTTCCCTCTGATACCATGCCTACGCTGACTATCCATTGGGTATTACTAAAACGAAAGTGGTTAATTCTATCGGCTGCCTGAGTTTCCTTGTAGGTAACAATCGTAGCTGATTGTTGAAACTCATCTGTTAGCATGGCAAGTATCTGTTGTGCGTGCTCAACAGAAGCTGCAACGATGAGTCCTGCAGCATTGCTATTCAACTGCCTAATTTCAGCTAGCTTACTCACCCCTTGTGCAACAATATAATTTATCACCACCTCATTTTTAATCAGGTCTTGATATGAGATAGAGGGGGATTTTAACAGCTCTTGTAGTGAGTGATAGGTTTTAATCTCTTGGTCTGAATTGGTAACAGAAATCTCTTCATTATCAATTAATACGATCTTGGGGTTGCGACAAACACCATCTTTAACAGCCTGTTGAAGAGAGTAGGTGTAGTTACATTGGATCTTATTATCAGGATCGCTATAGGTTGCTAGTGCGATAGGGAGTAAATCTGATCGCCAAGGCGTGCCTGTTAGTGCGAGAGTGAAAGAGGCTTGCTCTTGAATGTTGCTAACAATGTCTTGGCCCCATACATTAGCGTCATCAAAGGACGAACCCGCACAGTGATGTATCTCATCAAATACCACCAACACACGATTTTTTTTTAATAACTTCCAATAATCATCATTAAAAAATCGCATATTTTGATAGGTATAAGAGCAACCAATTGATCCAATAACTCCATCAAAATTACAATTAAGGCGATGTGAGAATACACTTCTAATCGTTTCTGAAATAGTGCTCGATGGCGAGAAACACAACACAAAATCTATTTGATCTGTTTCAAATAGATAGTTGGCAATCTCTGAAGCTAATACAGTTTTACCTGCACCGGGCGTTGCTAAGCATAAAAAGTGTTTATTATGTGTCGCATAGTGTTTTTTTACGCTTGCTAAACACTCTGCTTGCCAGACTCTTAACATGCTTGATAACCTGTTATCGAGTATCCTAATACTTTCTGTAAAGCATGTACTTTACCAAGCAGTTGTACCGATTGATTCTTAGCTTGGCGTTGATGCCCCTGTAGTTTTTTCTTCAATTCAGGAAAACGTCTAGAAAGGCGAGTGTACTCTTTTACTTCTTCTAAACTGGCATTCAAATCAACTTCGTAAGCCATTAACTGGTTTTCTAGTAATGCGTTAAGGTCACTTTCTGTTTGAACTGGCTGAGTAATTTCTGTTTTTGCGGGAGAGGGGATTTTATTCTCTCGTTTAACAGGGGTAATTGTAGATGCAAAAAACAGCTCTGTTTTTGAATATAGAACTCTTTTTACTTCTCCATGACAATGATCTTTTCGCTTCAATAACCCCTTGTTAATATTGCGCAATAGCTGTCGGTATATGAATTTTCTAGCTTCGGTTGAGTCAGTAAATTCAGTGTGTTCCGCTAACAATGCATCTCTCGCTTCCTTGACAGTAAAATCATTCATTTTCTTTATTACCAAAAGATAATGTAAAAAAATATTCATATCGACCTGCTGGCTCATTGCACTACCCCGTAAACAAACATAAACTTAGTATTCCTAAGTATACATATCAATGTAAAAACTAGACAATCAATTTTATGTGAGAGTTATTGAGATGAAATACCAGTGCAGGTTAAATCCTTTTTTACAGAGCGTCTTAAAGAGGCTCGCAAGAACATGAAAATAAGCCAGAAAGACTTAGGTATTAAAATTGGGATAGATCCAAGCTCAGCAAGTGGCAGAATGAATCACTATGAGACTGGTCGCCATATGCCTGATATCGCCATTTTAAAAAAAATGGCTACGGAACTTAATGTGCCAATTAATTACTTTTTCTGTGAATCAGAAGAGAGTGCAACGCTAGCGTGTTTAATTGATAAGCTTGATGAGGGTACAAAAAGGAAGCTCATTGAACTTCTAAAACAGAGTGATACATAATTTGACAATTAATAAGTATCAGTTGCTCTAACTACTTGCTATTTTGATTGAACAAATCTACCTTAAAACTAAGGATTCCTAAGTTTTTGGTGTGTAATGACATTTCTATTTTCTCCTAAAGTACGTCCATTTGTTGATGAAACGTTAGAAAGCTATCTGTTGCGAGTTGTTGCAGAGAACTTTTTTGGCTCATATGAAGAACTCAGCTTAGCAATCCGAGAAGAACTTCATGAGCTTGATTTTGATGCGCATGGTGCGTTTCCTATCGAATTAAAAACACTGAATGTTTATCACGCCAAGCATAATAGTCATTTTAGAATGCGCGCTTTGGGTTTGTTAGAATCTTTGCTTGGACTTCCTGCTTTTGAATTACAAAAATTAGCGTTATTTAAGTCAGATAAAAGCTTCAATGGTGCTAGCGCTGTGCATCGTGATGGTGTGGATATTCCACTCTGCTATATTCGCTATAGTGATGAAAAAGGTAAGAGTAGCATACCTATTTGCCCGCATTGTTTAACTGAAGATGGTTATGTTAAGCAGGTGTGGCATATTAAGTTGATTGATGTTTGTGTCAAACATCGTTGTAACTTGATTCACCATTGTCCTCAATGTCAGCAACCTCTTAATTATATTGAAAATGAATCACTCATTTATTGCTCCTGTGGTTTTGAATTATCAAAAGCGGAAGCTTCTATCGCTAGTAAAGGCGATATAGCGTTAGCTGAAAACTTGATGAAAGCTGAGTATTCACCCAATAACCCTCTGTTTCAAAGTAGTTCTATTTCACAGCGTTTCGCAGCCTTGTTTTGGTATCAAAAAAGATATTCAGCAGATAGCGCATCCTGTTTAAAGGAGGCGGGAACATTTTTTAGTCACTGGCCTGAAAATTTTTATGATGAGTTAGATCGTGTGAGCGAAAATGCGGAATCCAAGTTGATTGAGTTATTTAATCACACCGCATTTCATTTTATTTATGGTGATCTTATCTCCTCTTTACCAAATTTAAATGCGCATGAAAAAGAGCCTCACTTTATTCGAGTTGCATTGAACTTATATCTAACTCGTTTGGTTGAACGTAACCCAAAATCTAAAAAACCTAATGTGGCTGACCTGTTAATTAGCATTTCAGAGGCAGCAAGGATATTAGATACCTCACATGAGCAAATATATCGGTTATATCAGGATGGTATTTTACGCAGTAGTTTTCGCCAAAAAATGCGTAATCGAATTAACCCGCATATTGGCGTATTCTTTTTACGAGAAGTTATTGAGTACAAATGTAGCTTTGGGCGAGACAAACAAAGGATGTACTTATCAGCATGGTAAATATTCTACATATAAAAGAACTGTTAAATGATACTGATATTGCACTGCGAGATGTCGCGTTAAGGCATGCTTTCAGTAGTTTCACGGAACCCGTTGATATTACTGGTTGTGAAAATAGTGCATTGATTATTTTGTTGAATTTAACCTACCCACGTAAAAAGGTAGATGATTTACTCAATAAAAAATTGGCAAAAAAGACGCTAAATAACGAAGTACATATTGAAAACTGCTTAGGTGAGGTGCAGTGGCTCCATTCTCATAATTTAAAATACCCTGATATTCGGGTAAGTAAACAGAGGTTGCTGGTTGCTCTTCCTGTTTTGCATCGTTCAGTATTAAGTAGTGCTAATTTTGAAGCTTGCTTAGGTTGGTCACATGATTCAGCGAAGGTAAATTTTGCTAAATTATTTGATTGTCATTTTGTGTGGCAGGGTAAAAAGAGTTGTCTCGCTAGACTATTAGTTGAAGAGCAAGCTAAATGGAAAGTGGTATTTCAATCTTTGGGAATGCCAGTAAAAGACTACCTAAACTTATCTGCTCGTATTAATAGTTTTTTGCCTGAGTGTTCACAGCCTGAAATTGTTGATAGGCATTCACCTCAAATAAGGTTGCCATACCATGACGGTTACACTGCGTTAACCCCTGTTATAAGCCATGCAGTTCAATCTGAAATTCAGCAGGCATCAAGACAAAGGCGTGGGAAATTTACTCACGTAGAATTTACTCGGCCAGCTGCGGTGAGTGACTTAGTTTCATCTATTGGCGGTAATGTTTGTGTGTTGGATTATCCCCCTCCTATCAATAAAACTGTTCATGGTTTAACGCATTCTCGATTATTCAGAGTGTTAAATGGTGAGTCAGTATTAAACATTCATGCTTTGGTTCGCAGTCAATTTAGAGATGGTATAACAGGATTTTTATCAATCGGTAATGCGTTGGCGTTAAAGCAACGTCGAGAACAAAAAGTAACTTCGATTAAACAGATCAGAGCGGGTTTAGCAGAGTGGCTTGCTCCTCTTATAGAGTGGCGCTTAGAAGTTAAAGATAATGGGAGAGGGCTAGTCCAGCTTGAAAGTTGTAAAGGTAGTTTAGAGTATCAATTTTTAACCGTAACAGATGATCAATTGGCTGAGTTGACCGTTCCGTTATTTAGCTTATTAAATACGACATTATCAAACTTATCTGCCATGGAGAAATATGCTTTTCATCAGCAATTGATGCCTGTGTTGAAAAATCACTTAAAGTGGTTATTAACTCATATTGCCGATGAAGATAAACAATTTTACTCTGATGCAGAGAATAACCGATCACGTTACCTTTATTTGAAAGGCTTGAGAGTTTTTGATGCACAAGCTTTATCAAATCCATACTGTTGCGGAACACCATCTTTAACTGCTGTTTGGGGAATGATTCATCGTTATCAACGCAAGTTAAATGAAGCCCTTGGAGCAACAATTAGATTAACTTCGTTCTCATGGTTTATTAAAGAGTTCTCTTATGTCACTGGTAAAAAGCTCCCTGAAAAAACGATGCAGGGGCCAAAACAAAATCAGTTTAGGCGACCTAGCATCATTGATAATAAACATTGTGACTTGGTATTTGATTTAGTTGTGCATATTGATGGCTATGAAGAAGAGTTGCTTCTTTTAGATTCACAACAAGCGTTACTCAAAGCGTGTTTTCCCGCTAACTTTGCAGGTGGTGTGATGCACCAACCTGAGTTGAGTGAAGGTAATGATTGGTGTGACTTATATAGTAGTGAGGTGTTGTTATATAAAAAACTGAGTCGGCTCCCTATGTCTGGTCGCTGGATCATGCCAACAAAGCATAAAGTGAGTAGTGTAAAAGAGCTTATTGAACTGCTAAAAAAACATACATCTTTATACCCAACAATGTTTGGTTATCTTTTATTAGGCACACCGCAAAAAAGAACAGGTTCGTTAGGTCGCTTACATTGCTATGCAGAGCCGACTATCGGAGTTGCAGAGTATGTTTCTCCTATTGATATAAGGCTTCAAGGGATAAAAAACTACTTTAATAAGTCTTTTTGGATGCTAGATGCTCAAGAGTGTTCTATGTTAATGAAAAGAGTATAAATAAAGGTGGCTTATGGAAATATGCAACATATTAAAATATGACCGTTCTCTTTATCCTGGCAAAGCGGTTTTTTTCTATAAAACGGACGATTGTGATTTTGTTCCACTTGAAGCTGAAGTTAGCCGAATCCGTGGTCAAAAGGCTGGTTTCACTGAAGCTTTCACGCCCCAATTCACGCCTAAAAATTTAGCTCCTCAAGACTTAACTCACTGTAACCCTCTAATTATTGAAGAGTGTTCTGTTCCCCCGAATATTGAATATCTATATTGTCGCTTTTCATTAAGAGTGCAAGCCAATTCACTTAACCCTTCTGGCTGTAGTTCTCCTGAAGTATTTACTTTGCTAAAAGAGTTTGCGAATACATTTAAAGAGTGTGGAGGCTATAAAGAACTAGCAACTCGCTATTGTAAAAATATTATATTAGGGACTTGGTTATGGAAAAATCAAAATACAGGCAATACCGAAATTGAGATTAAGACCAGCGGAGGCAATAGCTATAAAGTAAAAAACACGCGACTGCTTGCTTGGGAAAGTACTTGGCCACCAGAAGAGAAAGAGCTGTTAGATAAGTTAAGCGAAGAGGTGCATCAAGCGCTTACTGATCCAAGTGTATTTTGGAGTGCTGATATAACTGCAAAAATTGAAACCGTTTTTTGCCAAGAAATTTATCCTAGCCAGATCCTTACTATTAACAATAAACAGACTGAGGTACCTAAACCCGTTGAAGCGACCAAGCAGTTTGCAAAAGTGAAGTGTGTTGATGGGCGATATGCTGTTAGCTTTAATTCCGTAAAAATTGGTGCCGCGTTACAATCTATTGATGATTGGTGGGGAGATAACGCGTGTAAACGCTTGCGGGTTCATGAATTTGGCGCTGATAAAGAGTTAGGTATAACTCGCCGTTCACCAGAGGTTGAAAAAGACTTTTATTCCCTCCTTATAAATGCAGAAAGTTATAAAGCAGAACTAACTAAAAATGCAAAAGAGGAGACAGGGGCAATCACTGCCAATATATATTATCTGTTTTCGGTGTTAATAAAGGGTGGAATGTTCCAGAAAAAGGCTGAGCATAAGAAGAAGGAGAAAGTATGAAAAGGTATTTTTTCATGGTGCATTTTGTACCAGAGGAGGCTAACTGTACTTTGTTGATGGGGCGTTGCATCTCTATTATGCACGGGTATATATCGAGACATAGTATTGAAGGAGTTGGTGTTACTCTTCCAGCTTGGTCTGATATTTCTATTGGTAATGTCATTGCCTTTACTCATAGTGATAGCTATATGTTGAACGAGCTGAGGCAACAATCGTATTTTCAGGACATGCAAGAGTGTGGGTTTTTTAAGTTGGGTCAAGTCGATGATGTCCCTAATGACTGCATTGAAGTGAAGTTTCGCCGTAATCAACAGATAGCGAAAATGTTTGTTGGTGGGAATAGAAGACGGTTAAAGCGTCTTAAAAAACGTGCTCTAGTAAGAGGGGAACCTTTTTCTCCAGAGAGGAAGATTAAATCAAGAGAGTTCGAGGTATTCCATCGAATAGCAATAAGCAGCAAAAGCAGTCAGCAAGATTATCTTCTGCATATTCAAAGGGATGTTGTTGATAAACAAGAGGAGCCAGAGTTTAGCTGTTATGGGTTTGCATCTAACTCTAAACTAAATGGAACGGTTCCTGAATTATCACTATATATAGGGAGGATTTAACCCTTTATTTGATAGTTATTGTAACTTATTGATTAAATAAGGGATGATTCAGCGGTTTTAATTTTGGTTAAATCGTTCTTTTTATTCTTACTTATTGATTTTATGTAGGTAAGTTATAAAAGCTTATTGTGACCTGCCGGATAGGCCGCTGAAAATATTTGCATGTGAAGTGGATGCACAGCAAGCAAGTGACCTGCCGGATAGGCTGCTGAAAATTTTTGGTCATTACCATTTTCCCTTTTGGGAAAGTGACCTGCCGGATAGGCAGCTGAAAATATTTGCGTACATGCGCATTTTGCCCACTAAATGTGACCTGCCGGATAGGCAGCTGAAAATAATATTACTCATGAGCAACTGGACACCTTGATGTGACCTGCCGGATAGGCAGCTGAAAATACTATTGCCGAGTAACGCTTAATACTCCTATGGTGACCTGCCGGATAGGCAGCTGAAAATGAAACAAACCAAAAGTTAATTTTCATGGGTTTGTGACCTGCCGGATAGGCCGCTGAAAATAATCAAGGGCGCACCTTTAAATTTAATTTCTCGTGACCTGCCGGATAGGCAGCTGAAAATAAAAATAATCGTTTCGATGTTTATGTTAATCAAATCCTGCCGAATAGGCAGTAAGTAATTGACGTCTAATAAGTAAGCCTCCTTTTATGTGAGTAACATATTAAAGGAGGCTTTTTTATGCCTTAAATATGTACGTACTTACCATGTAAGGCTTGGTAAGTTTATTACACTTTACTGACGGTAGAAAAAGAGCTGTTGTTTTTTGTCAGTGTATGGTTATATTTTATGCATAGTGTATGGATATAGTGTCCACGTAAATATAGGAGTTTTATGAGTGTGTTATGTCAACAATCAGCTTCAGCGACATTTATCTTCGGGTCTAATACCCCGCAGCTTGCTGCGTAAAGGCTTTTGACCTTAGAGTAGCCAAAGTTACGGCTGTTTACCCTGGTGGAACGAATACAGAATTTCGAGAGCAAGCCCGTCCGTAATATATGAGCCCAGAAAGTGTCGCGACAATGATTAGCCAGTTACTGACAAACCCTGAAGATGTTGTTGTGCATGAGCTAACATTTCGTCCCCCTGTAGAAATTGAATAGATATAGTTACCCTCATCATTTACGAGTGTTCTCTGACTTGGTGTGATTTCCAATAATATAATCAGTGATAGGTATTTTAGCCTCTAGAAAACAAAACAGCCTTCAATTTGAAGACTGTTATTTATGTTTTTAAAAATTGTTTTATCGTAGTTGTATTTTTAATAAAGCTGCAATATTACAGGCGGTTTTTTCAATATTAAAAGCGGCATTCTTCATTGCATTATCAAGTGACATTGCCGCTGGTATGGTACTGAATACACTATTGATGCCGTGCTCGTAAACCACTTCACAATCATCTGATAAACAGCCGGCAATACCGATCACTGGTAGGTTATATTTTTTTGCTGCACGCGCAACACCAACAGGGGTTTTACCGTGAATGGTCTGGCTATCGATACGTCCTTCACCCGTAATAACCAAATCTGCATCACTGAGAATTTTATCAAGGTTAACGGCATCCATTACAATGTCAATACCTGGGCGTAAACTGGCATTAAATAGGGCTAATAGGGTTGCACCCATGCCACCTGCTGCGCCTGCGCCTGCACTGTTTTTGATATCTTTACCAAACTGCGTTTTAAGCAACTCTGCATAGTGGGCTAGGTTATCATCTAGCTCGGTGACCATCTTGATTGTTGCCCCTTTTTGTGGTCCAAAAACAGCAGATGCGCCTTTTTCTCCACATAATGGGTTATCCACATCACAGGCAATTTCAAGTTTTACTTTAGCCAGTCGAGAGTCCATATTACTGGTATCAATGGTCACTAAATCGGCAATAGCACCACCACCAAAGCCTATCTCTTGGCCCTTTTTATCGAGCATTTTAACACCCAGAGCTTGTGCCATACCGATGCCTGCGTCATTGGTTGCACTGCCACCGATGCCGATAATAATGTGATTAAAGCCTTTATCTAAAACGGCTTTGATCAATTCACCGGTGCCGTAGCTAGTGGTTAGCAAAGGGTTGCGTAATTCAGGCTTTACCAAATGCAAACCAGATGCCGCCGCCATCTCTATGATGGCGGTTTTTTTATTACCCATCAGACCATAAAATGCTTCAATCTGCTCACCCAAAGGTGCGCGGACAAAACAGGTTTCAATGTGACCGTTACTTGCATCAATTAATGACTGCACAGTACCTTCTCCGCCATCTGACATGGGTAATTTTATATATTGTGCATCGGGTAACATCTTCTTAAAACCAGTTTCAATCGCGTTGGCAACCTGCATTGCCGTTAAACTTTCTTTATATGAATCAGGAGCAATAATAATTTTCATGGGTTTTCCTTTAAACAAATAGGCCAAATACGCCAAACATAAGGGTTGAAACAATTGCGATCATCAGACCCACTGCTGATTCATACGGGATCAGTTTTAAACGTTCTTTAATATCCATATGCACCGCACCGCCAGTGGCATGGAAAAAGCTACCGTGAGGCATGTGATCAAGTACGGTTGCACCGGCATGGATCATGGCTGCACCTGCTAAAGCGGGTACGCCTAATTCCAGAATGGTCTGGCTGAAAACACTGGATGCAACTGCTGAGCCTGCGGTTGTAGATGCGGTAGCGAGTGACATTAATGAACCAGAAATAGGTGCAAGTAAATAAGAAGGTAGACCTAATGTTGTTAACACATCAATAAGAGTACCTTTTAAAGCTGAATTAGCAATAATACCTGCCAATGTACCTGTACCTAATAACATAATGGCAACGGGTGCCATTCTATTTAATCCTGAAATTGTAAATTTATTGATATCTTTAAAACGTCCCATTGCTAATGCTCCGAGTAAGCCCCCTAACGGTAAGGCAATTAAAGGATCAATGTTTATTCCTGCAAAAGGACGTAAGGATAATAATGAGATAGCAACTAAAGGAGCAACAATAGAGACCTTAAAACTAGGCAACTGACTTGTCTCTAAACTAATGACCTCATGAGGGGATACTTTACTGCCTTTATTAACCAGTTTTTTGGCAATAAAATAAGCTAAAAATAAACCACATAAACCAGGAATAACACCCGCAAGCATGACCGAGGTAAGGGGGACATGAAATGCGTCGGCAACGGCAATGGCATTTGGATTTGGGGACATGACGTTCCCTGCTTTTCCTCCGCCTACCATTGCTAATAAAATTGCCATTTTAGAAAGATCTGCTCGTTGTGCGATAGCAAGGGCAATAGGGGCAATAGTAATAACGGCAACATCAACAAACACACCTACTGCGGTTAATATCATCGTAGCGATAGCTAAAGCGAGTAAAGCATGTGTGTCACCGACCTTCTTTATGATGGTTTCGGCAATGGAAGTTGCCGCGCCAGATTCAATCAGCACACCTGCTAAAATACCTGCTGCTAAAATACGTAATACGGCGGTGGTAATACCTTGTGCTCCACCTATCATTAGAGTGATGGTTTCCGTTAATGATACGCCACCGATAACCCCACCAATCAGCGCTCCTATCATCATGCCGTATACGGGAGGGACTTTCTTTAAAATAAGAACAATTGCAATAATAAGTGCGACCAAGGCACCTAAGGTTGAGACTTCCATATTATGTACTTCCTTTTTGTTTAATTGAAGATGCACAAGGTACGGAAAATAAAATAAATAATCTTTAGGCAATTGAACAAATTATCTACAGGAGAAATGATTGTTTTTGTGCTGTTGCACAATTTAAATTATTAAGTAACGGTCATTATCGATAAATATAAACGTGTCTTATCGTCTATCTTATTGATGTTTAGCCCTGTTTCCTGTTCTATTTTTTCTAGTCGATAACGTAAAGTATTACGGTGTATATAAAGAGCCTTGCATGTTTGTGCTATGTCACAGTTTCGACTAAAAAATAACTTTAGGGTTTTTAGTAATACCCCTTTCGGATCATTTTGTCTTAATTTTTCCAGCGGTTGTAGCAGTTGCTGGTAAGACCAACAGTCCTGTTTTAATCCATGCAGTAAAACGGGCAGGATATGATCTTGGTAAAACAGGATATTATCTTTACTGTTGGAGGACTCAAGTGTTGCTTTGGCACTTTTAAAGGACTGGCTTAACCCTTTCAGATCTGGGAAATAATTACCGAAGGCGATGCGGATGGTGAATTTTTCTTCGAGTGTAATGCGCTGGATCAGTTTTTTTGCGCGTTTTTTTTCTAATTGACAGGACCAGCCTGATTCATCAAGTATGATCGATTTTAACACTAATATTTCATTTTTAGAAACAGAGACAATGGCAACAAGGTTATCTCGCTCGGGAAATTCTAGAAGGTGTACTAATCTTTGAAGATGCGTAAGTGATAGTGGCTGTCCTTCAAAAGGGGTTACTTTGACCAGGACTGCAATACGCGGTTGAATGGGATCTAAATTGAGGCGCTGGGTGATGGAATGCAGTTGTGTTTCTGTTAACTCTGAAGGTAAAGCAAGTTGCAGTATTGACTCTTCTCTATGTCGTTTATTCCATTGAATTTGGGTGATAAGCTCAGCTTGTTCAACAATTAACTCGGCCGTCATTTTAACCAGCCCACCGTAAAAACGTACATCATCAGGGTTACCTGAAATGCCCACCACACCGATGGTTTTATCTTGAAAAATAATCGGCAGATTAATCCCAGGTTTTACGCCACGTAGCTGCTTGGCTGTGGCGTTATCTATCTCTACAATACGGTTTTCATTAATGGCCAATAATGCCCCTTCATGACGCGCACTAATTCTCTGTGCATCCCCTGAGCCGATAATAATGCCTTGCTCGTCCATTACATTGACTGAGTATTTAATTATTTTCATAGATCGCTCTACAATTTGTTTCGCGATGGCTTCATTTAATTGCATTTTTATCTCCTATTAGTCTCGCTATTATAATTCCGTTATTCTTTTTTGTAATAAAAAATCCAGTTTAAGTATTTCTATTGTTATAAGCAGATCTTTATAGTGTTTCTATTGATAAAGCAATTTGCTTAATGGAGAAACAGATGAGCTCAGAACGATTAACCCACCTTCAGCAACTTGAAGCTGAAAGTATTCATATCATCCGCGAAGTCGCGGCTGAATTTGATAACCCTGTGATGATGTATTCAGTGGGTAAAGACTCTGCTGTTATGTTGCATCTTGCACGTAAAGCATTTTATCCGGGTAAAATTCCTTTCCCATTGATGCACGTTGATACCACGTGGAAATTCAAAGAGATGATCGCCTTCCGTGATAAAATGGCGAAAAAATATGACTTTGAATTGTTAGTACATACTAACCAAGATGGGGTTGATATGAATATTAACCCGTTTGTTCATGGTAGCTCAGTGCATACCGATATTATGAAAACCCAAGGTTTAAAACAAGCATTGAATAAATGGAAATTTGATGCGGCTTTTGGTGGTGCGCGTCGCGATGAAGAGAAATCTCGCGCGAAAGAGCGTGTGTATTCATTCCGTGATAAAAATCACCGTTGGGAGCCTAAAAGCCAGCGTCCAGAGCTTTGGAATACCTATAATGGTCAAGTAAACCGTGGTGAAAGTATCCGTGTTTTCCCTCTTTCAAACTGGACTGAACTGGATATCTGGCAGTATATCTACCAAGAAGATATCGATATTGTGCCACTGTACCTTGCCAAAGAGCGTCCTATTGTTGAGCGTGATGGCGTTAAAATCATGGTGGATGATGATCGCTTTGTATTAGAGGAAGGTGAAGAGATTAAGATGGAAAGTGTTCGCTTTAGAACGCTTGGTTGTTACCCACTAACGGGTGCGGTGAGTTCTACGGCTTCCACACTCCCTGAAATTATTGAAGAGATGCTAGTGGCAACCACCAGTGAGCGTGAAGGTCGATTAATTGACAGTGATCAATCGGCTTCGATGGAGCTTAAAAAGCGCGAAGGTTATTTCTAAGACAGGCTTCAACCCGTCACGATTATAAAATTTTAAGTGTTTTATATAACACAGATCGTAAATGCGCAGGACTAAGCCATTTATGTCTAGTTCAAGGCGAAAAAGCGCAGTTTAGTGGTTTAAATGAGCATTTTTCAACATGGTTATCGACAGATAACTGAAGTTTTAATTTGAACGAAACTTAAAGGGCGACGGCCTGAGTAATTACTTAAGGATAGATAATGAATTCAGATATATCAGCAGAGATCAAAGATAAAGGTATAGAGAAATACCTAAGTGATCAACAACATAAAAGCCTATTGCGCCTATTAACTTGCGGTAGTGTAGATGATGGTAAAAGTACCTTAATTGGTCGTTTGTTACATGACTCGCACCAAATTTATGAAGATCAGTTAGCTACTTTGCGCAACGACAGCCAAAAGTCAGGTACTAATGGCAACGAGATCGATTTAGCACTGTTGGTCGATGGATTGGCTGCAGAGCGTGAGCAAGGCATTACCATTGATGTGGCTTATCGTTACTTTTCAACAAAGAAACGTAAATTTATTATTGCAGATACGCCGGGGCATGAGCAATATACACGTAACATGGCAACGGGCGCTTCTACTTGTGATCTTGCTGTTATCTTGATTGATGCGCGTTATGGCGTATTAACACAAACTAAACGTCATAGCTTTATCGCATCATTACTGGGCATTAAGCATTTTGTGGTTGCGGTTAATAAGATGGATTTGGTGGATTTCTCAGAAGATAAATTTGAAGAGATCAAAGCCAGTTACCTTGAGTTCGCACAAGAATTAGAAAATGGCAGTGATTCTCGCATTATCGAGTTCATTCCACTTTCTGCACTTAACGGTGACAACGTGGTCAATGACAGTGAATTTACCCCTTGGTATACCGGTGGCTCGCTATTAACACTATTAGAAAACGCACCGATTAAATCCACCAACCGTGATGCACCATTTCGCCTACCAGTACAATGCGTGAATCGTCCTAACTTAGATTTTCGTGGTTTCAGCGGTACGATTGCTGCCGGCACGGTGAAGGTTGGAGACAGTGTTACCTCTTTACCATCAGGTAAAAGCTCAACGGTTAAAGCGATTGTTACTTTCGATGGAGAGTTACAGACTGCTTTTTCTGATCAAGCGATCACACTGACATTAAATGATGAGATTGATGTGAGTCGCGGTAATGTATTGGTGGCTACGGATAAGCCCGCTTTTGTGGGTAATGCATTTAAAGCTGATATCGTGTGGATGACAGAAGATGCGTTACAACTTAACAAGCAATACGATATTAAAATCGCTACTAAGAAAACAACCGGTGCTATCACGGCGATTGATTTTAAAGTGGATGTGAATACCTTAGCGAAGACAGAAGCTGATACGCTTGAATTGAATGAAATAGCTTGTTGCGAAGTGCAATTAACGGAACAAGTTGTTTTTGATCTTTACCAAAATGTGACTTCAACAGGTGCTTTTATTATTATCGACCGTTTAACCAATGTCACTGTTGGTGCGGGTATGATTAAAGAGGTACTAAATACCGTTACTACCACACATGAGTTTAGTGAGTTTGAACTTGAATTTAACCAGTTAGTGATTAAGCATTTTCCACATTGGCAAGCGCTTGATTTGACTAAGTTAAGCAAGTAATAAAAAATGACATCACTCCAAGGAACGGTATTAGCCATTTTAACAGTGTTAGTGGTATTGCTTATTACCACTAAAATCAAACCTGCGTTACTTTTTGTTGGTGCATTGGTTATCTGTTATATCAGTGGTTTAATTGAAGTGCCTGAGTTGATGGCGAATTTTGCTAACGAGTCACTATTAACATTAGTCTTACTAATGGTGATTTCGGGCGCATTAGAAAAAACACGACTGATTGCGTTGATCAGTCAGTGTTTTTCCAAAGGCAGTTACAATCAAGTCATCTTTAAATTAACCCTGTCAACAGCCTTTTTATCCTCCTTTATGAATAATACCGCCGTGGTTGCTTCGCTCATTAGCGCAGTAAAACGTAATAATCAACATGCACCCTCACGTTTATTAATTCCCCTCTCTTATGCTGCTATTTGCGGTGGCACATTAACGCTAGTGGGTACATCAACTAACTTAATTGTAAACAGCTTTGTGGTGGAAAAGGGGCTACCGAGTTTAGGTTTTTTTGAATTTACGTTGGTCGGTTTGGCGGGGCTCGTTGTCGGGCTATTTGTATTAATCGTTTTTAGTCGTTTGTTACCTGATCGACGTGTAGATAATAGCGATCAAGCCAGTTATTTTTTAGAAGCAAAAGTAAAAACAGGCTCGCCGTTAATTGGTAAAAGTATCAGTGAAAATAACCTGCGTAACCTACAACAAATTTACCTTGCTGAAATTGTTCGTGAGGGAGATAAAATTTGCCCAGTATCACCCGATGAAGTGATTCAAGAGAAAGATAGATTACTGTTTTGTGGTGACGTGAGCAGTGTTTCTGTGTTGCAAGATATTCAAGGGTTAGAGCTATTTGCAGAGCATCAACTGACAGGGCAAAATCTGGTTGAAGTGATCATCAGTCCCTCTGCCAGTTTGATCGGAAAGACCTTAAAAGAGAGTTACTTTCGAGAAAATTTTGATGCTGTGGTGGTTGCTATCCGTCGTGGGCATAGTCCGCTTGAAGGTGGGCTTGGTAAAGTTGAACTGCGGGAAGGGGATACATTGGTATTAGCCCCGGGTAAAAACTTTGAAAAGAGTAAAGATTTACGCCGTAATTTTGTCGTGATCAGTGGTATCGATGCCAGTACACGTTTAGATTTTACCCGCAGTTGCAGTGTGATTGTTGGCTTCATTAGCGTCATTCTACTTTCCGTTTTTAGTATTGTGCCACTGTTTAAAGGTTTGTTAGTATTACTTATTGGCTCGTTGTTAATGGGCGCACTTAACTGGAATGAAGTACGTCGCCGTTTTCCTTTAGAAATTTGGGCCATTGTTGGCGCTGCACTCTCTTTAGCACACTTAATGTCAAGCAGTGGACTCGCGGATTGGTTAGGTCTGTTATTACAATCGAGCCTCAACGGTTATGGTGTATTAGCTGCCTTTATTGCCATCTACTTTGTGACATTATTATTAACCGAACTTATCACCAACAATGCAGCTGCCGCGTTAGTGTTTCCTATCGCTTATAGCTTATCGGTCGCTTATGGTTCCGATCCGATGCCGTTTATTATGGCGGTTATTTTTGGCGCAAGTGCGAGTTTTATCTCCCCTTATGGTTATCAAACAAACTTGATGGTTTATAGTGCGGGTGATTATGAGTTTAAAGATTATTTGAAAATGGGCATTCCGATGTCTATTTTATATTCAGCGGTTGTACTGTTTACTATTCCGTTGCTATTTCCCTTTTAAGAGAGTCTTATATGTCTACTAATGAGAATATTGTTTGGCATGACCATGCTGTTGATAAAAAACAACGCAGTGAGCAAAAAAAGCAGAAACCTTGCGTATTGTGGTTCACTGGGCTGAGTGGCTCAGGTAAATCAACGGTTGCAGGTGCGGTCGAGCAAGCACTGGTAAAAATGGGTGCACACACTTATTTGCTTGATGGTGACAATGTTCGTTTAGGTTTATGCAAAGGGTTAACCTTTAGCGATGATGATCGTAAAGAGAACATTCGCCGTATTGGTGAAGTCGCTAAGTTGATGTCTGATGCCGGACTGATCGTATTAACGGCCTTTATCTCCCCGCATCGTATTGACAGAGAGCAAGTACGCCAACTGCTACCAGAAACAGAGTTTATCGAAATTTTTGTGGATACACCATTAGCGATTTGTGAGCTACGCGACCCCAAAGGTTTATACAAAAAAGCACGAGCAGGAGAGATTAAAAACTTCACGGGTATTGATAGTGTTTATGAAAAGCCACAACATGCAGAAATTCGTGTTGAAAATGGTGATGAACCATTACAAGTTGCAGTAGAAGTCATTATTAACTATCTTAAAGACAACAATTACCTTTAAAAGGCATGAGAGATGCAACGAATACTCTTCATTATCTTAGTTAGCCTATTCTCTTTTTCTGTCTTTGCGGGAAAAATCACTATCGAAAAAAGTGATTCATTAATTCGTAACGATGTTTTTGATGAAAAAAGGGAGCGTGCAGAGGAGTACAAGCGACGAGAGGCGGAGCGCAATGCTGAAAATTATCGCTGGTCATCTTCAATCAACCCTAGTTGTGTATTATTAAAAAATAGATACCTACTCTATTTTTGTACCTCAAATGGTCGCTATTACAAAGGCGATGAATCAAACAATCGCCCACAATATCGAGAGCTCTCAACGCAAGAAGTCAAAAAACTACGCCGTGAAAAAGATTAACAGTTTAAATTTAGATCGGTTATTCTGCGCGCATATTAATTAACAAATATAAAAGGTAATAAAGATGTTAGTACTTGGACACCAAAACCCAGATTGCGATAGTTTATGTAGTGCTATCGGCCTTGCTGCGCTGTTTAACAAAATCGGTCGCCCAGCGACCCCTGTTTTACAAGGTGAGCCAAATCCTGAAGCGCAATACTTATTAGCACAAGCTAATTTTGCAACACCTGAAATTCGCACTGAAGTCGCAGGTGAAGAGATCTTTATTGTTGATTACTCTGATTGGGGTCAAGGCACTAGCGACATGAAAAAAGCAACAATCTTAGGTATTGTTGATCATCATAAACTGGGTGACATTACTACATCTACACCCTTAGAGTGTTGGATCTGGCCTGTGGGTTGTAGTGCAACGATTGTTTACAACATGTATAAATTCCATAACCAAACACCTGATACTGATGTTGCCAAACTGATGATGGGCGCCATTATTTCTGATACGGTTAATTTTAAAGGGCCAACTACCACGGACATCGATAAAGTGGCAGCTAAAGCGCTCGCTGAAATTGCGGGTGTTAGCGATATGCAAGCCTTTGCAGAAGCACAGTTTGAAGCAAAATCTGATATCGCAGACGTTTCTGCTGCTGAACTTATATTACGTGACCAAAAAGTGTTTGAGATGGCGGGTGAAAAACTGGCTATCGGTCAATTAGAGCTAACCTCACTTGAAACGGCATTTAGCAAAAAAGATGAGATGTTGGTTGAGATGGGACAACTTCAAGCAGACAAAGGTTACCACTCAACAATTGTCTTATTAACCGATATTAATAAACTCGATACCACCGCTTTGATCATCTCTAAAGATGCACAAAAAATAGCAAAAGCATTAAACAGTACCGTTATTGATCATGCTTTTGAGCTACCGGGTGTTGTCAGTCGTAAAAAACAGATTATTCCATTTTTACAGAAAGCGTTTGAAGGTTAAGCAATTAAACTTTTAAATATTGAAAGGGCGAACATCAACAGGTGTTCGCCCTTTTTTATTACTTATCTTTAAGTTACCCTCACTATTCTAGTTCATCTTTGAGGTTTTTATGCATATTCATATTCTCGGTATTTGTGGCACCTTTATGGGCGGTGTTGCTATTCTTGCCAAATCATTAGGTTATAAAGTAACAGGCTCAGATAAAAATGTTTATCCCCCTATGAGCACACAACTTGAAGAGCAGGGTATTGAGCTGATCCAAGGGTTTGATCCAAGCCAATTAGATTGCAAGCCTGATTTGGTGGTAATTGGTAATGCCATGAGCCGTGGTAATGCCTGTGTTGAAGCGCTACTTGATAAACAAATCCCGTATACCTCTGGGCCACAATGGTTATTAGAGCATGTATTAAAAGACCGTTGGGTATTAGCGGTTGCTGGAACGCATGGTAAAACATCCACTTCGAGCATGCTTGCTTGGATTTTAGAATACGCCCACATGAAACCCGGTTTTTTAATTGGTGGAGTGCCAGAAAACTTTGGTTTATCTGCTCGTTTAGGTGAAACACCGTTTTTTGTCATTGAGGCAGATGAATACGACAGTGCCTTTTTTGATAAACGATCTAAGTTTGTGCATTACCATCCACGTACTTTGGTATTAAACAACCTTGAATTTGATCATGCGGATATTTTTGATGACTTAAATGCCATTAAAAAGCAGTTTCATCATCTAATTCGCACAGTACCAAGTACAGGGCGGATTATTTTGCCGAATCATGATCAAGCATTAATGTCTGTTAAGCATATGGGGTGTTGGAGTGAAGTCGAGTATTTAGATAATAGCTTGGGGGGGAATTGGTCAACACAAAAAGTAAAACAGGATGGCACACAGTTCGAGGTTTATTTCAACAGTGAGAAAAAGGGACAGGTAAATTGGCCGTTAATGGGAGATCATAATGTTGCTAATGCCCTTGGTGCAATTGCAGCTGCTCGCCATGTAGGCGTGACCGCTGAAATCTCCATTGAAGCACTCGCTGAATTTAAAAGTATTAAGCGCCGTATGGAAGTGAAAGGTAAGGTTAATAATATTACCGTTTACGACGATTTTGCCCATCACCCTACTGCGATTAAAACTACGCTTGCAGGACTGCGCGCAAAAGTAGGTAATGAAAGAATCATTGCTGTATTAGAGCCTCGCTCAAATACCATGAAATTAGGCATACATAAAGAAGCGATTGTAAACGCACTTAATGAAGCTGATCATGTTTACTGTTTTGAAAGTGCAGGTATTAGTTGGTCAATGCAAGAGATGTTTGCCGAGCAGGGCAAAGATGTGGATATATCAAATGATATAGATGTTCTTTGTGACAAATTGGTTGCCATTGCAAACTCAAATGATCACATTCTAATTATGAGTAATGGTGGTTTTGGTAATATTCACCAAAAGCTACTTGATAAGCTTGGAGGTGAGTGATGTTTAGTGAAAAAATTACCTTAGCAGTAACAGGCGCATCGGGCAGTGGTTATTTCTTGTCTTTGTTACAAGCGCTAGTCGATAACAACTGTCAAATATACCTGCTGTTATCCGATGCCGCTAAAATAGTGTTAAAAACGGAAGTTAATGAAGATTGGCCAACAGAAATTGAAATATTAAATCTGTTTTTACAGAAGCGCTTTAATAGCAAAGAGAAACAGATCATCGCACTGGGCAGTAAAGATTGGTTTTCGCCAGTCGCATCGGGATCATCTGCGCCGAAAAAAATGGTTATCTGCCCCTGCAGTTGTGGCACGTTTGCTTCTATTGCACAGGGACTCTCTAATAACTTGATTGAGCGTGCCGCTGATGTGATATTCAAAGAGAGGGGATTACTTATTATCACACCAAGAGAAACCCCTTTTTCTACATTACATTTACGCAATATGCTTACTCTGTCAGAATTAGGGGTCACTGTAATGCCATTAGCACCCGGTTTTTATCATCAGCCACAATCTATCGCTGATTTACAAGACTTTATGGTGGCGCGTTTATTAGATCATCTTAAAATTGAACATAAAATTAGTAAACGATGGTGCGAATAGTAATTTTAAATCACAAAATGGTAATAATTGTTTATTAACTAAACGTAAATATAAACGTTTTAATAATCTGACATTTAATTGCAATAAAGAGTTGCCAAGGTGATTTAGATCCCTATAATGCGACCCCACAGACAAGGCAACTAACGCAAGTTACTAACCGAGTCCGAACCAACAAACTCAGTGAGTTTGAGCCAACAAAAACTTTTAAAGTAATTTAAAATAACATGTTGACAAGGTTCAAGGTTAGCGTATTATACGCACCTCGCCGAAAGGCACGCTCTTTAACAATTTAATCAAACAATCTGTGTGAGCATTGATAGACGATTTCAAAAAAGTCCACTCTCCTCGTGAGAAGGGGACAAAAAGAATCAATATC
>NZ_ATUO01000018.1 GCF_000420245.1 Psychromonas hadalis ATCC BAA-638
TTTCTAAAAGAAGAAAAGAAAATAAACTGTTTTTGCGTCGGCATGTATATTTGTAAACTTTTAGATGTAGGCAACTTAACTGGATTTCTCCGTTTTTTAGAGGAGGCGATAGAGTTATACCAATTACAGTAAATAGCTAATCTATTTTACTGGTTAAAATAACTCACTTCTGCGTTGTAAGTTTTGCAAAGGGAACAACCATTTACGTCAACTTACGCCTTAAATTTAGCTATTTTTCCTGCGCAAAATTTAGATCACATACTTAATGTAATTGGTATTATTACGCACCCGGTGCGACTTTTTCTTCATCATATCCATTTCATAAAATATCTCTGTATCGACCTTGCTCGACGTGATTAAAAAATATAACGGTTATTCAATACCTTCGCCAATTTTGATTTAAGTTTAAAATGGAATTCCATACCAGTACAAATCAACCACTTACAAGTAAAAAGTTCGTCAAAATGGGTTAGTTTCCATTTTGGCGAAGGTATTGTTATTATTCTTCAGTTTCAACGTCAACTTGAACTGTTGCTATCTGCTGTAAAACATCGTATTCCATTGCACTTTGTTTGCAATATTAGCGGGGTTGCTTTCAGGTAATCTTATATATGGCATGACTTAAATACATAAAACAATTATCACCTATAATACAAATAAGAAATAAATGGCAGATCAATCTTGCTGGTTAAAATAAATTTTTCATTGTGGCAAGTTTCGTAAAGGGAACAACCATAAAAGAATTAAAGTCTTTATTTTAATTCTACCGAAAGGGGAGAATTAACGACGTTAATCTCTCGAAAGGCGTCAACTTGCATCTTGAACTACTCTATTTTTCCTGCGCAATATAAGATCTCATACTTACATCCAATTGTTATAACTACCTTTCTACCATAAAATCAAACATTAACAGTTTGCTTTTATCGCCCACTGAAATCGCTATCTGTAATTCCCAAGCCATCTTAGGCGTTGTACAAGCACCCACTAAGCTTTTTGCACTAAAGTGCTGTTCTGATGTTTTTTTGAATGTGACTGGAATCCTGCCCATAAACATGGTTTTCCCCACAATTTTAGCATTTTCAATCTGAATATTTTTTATCGGTGAACTCAGTTCAAAATTTATCCACTCTTCTGCTTTAATGGGGTGATTTTTAATAGTTAGGAAAAAAGCCCCCTGATCGGTCATAAATTCACACGCTTCTACGTAATCACAGCGTACTAAACTTACTTTCCCCTTTTCATGGAAAGCCTCTTGTGGGGGGGTATCGAAGGTTCTCCAAAAAAAAAGTGCCATTAAAACTAACAACATGAGCAATAATTGAACAACTCGACTTTTTGTTAACATTTCAATTCCTTGTAAAAATAGTGGTTACCGCGCATTTATTAACATAAAAGAGTATTTTGTTAACAAATTATCAATGCAAATCTATTCATCTTTTCTATTATCGCGTACACTTCCGCACAAATGAAGCTGTGTTTAAAATAGTTTTATTTAATTACTTATATTACGCCATGTCTGGCGTACATTATAAAAACACGCATGGAATCACAACAATGACAACCGCAACGACAATTCAACCTGACTACAACATGAAAGTTGTCCGTCAGTTTACACTTACCACCATATTTTGGGGTATTATTGGCATGAGTGTCGGGGTGCTTATCGCAGCCCAACTTATTTGGCCAGCGTTAAATTTCGACACACCTTGGTTAACTTACAGTCGCTTACGCCCACTACATACAAATGCAGTTATTTTTGCATTTGGCGTATCAGCACTGATGGCCACCTCTTTATATGTGGTGCAACGTACTTGCCAAACAAAACTGTATGGTGGCCCGCTGGCTTCCTTTGTTTTCTGGGGCTGGCAACTGGTTATCATCTCTGCAGTCATCAGCTTACCGCTTGGTTACACAACCTCAAAAGAGTACGCCGAGTTAGAGTGGCCAATTGATATACTGCTTACCATTGTATGGGTACTTTACGCGATTTTATTTTTTGGTACACTTGCCATTCGTAAAACATCACATATCTATGTAGCAAACTGGTTCTTTGGTGCATTTATCTTAACCGTTGCAGTTTTACACATTGTTAACAGCTTAGCGATTCCTGTTTCGCTGGGCAGCATGAAATCTTATTCTATCTATGCGGGTGCTGTTGATGCAATGGTACAGTGGTGGTATGGGCACAATGCCGTGGGTTTCCTATTGACGGCGGGCTTTTTAGGAATGATGTATTACTTCGTGCCTAAACAAGCAAATCGTCCCGTTTACTCTTATCGCTTATCCATTATCCATTTCTGGTCACTGATTGCCGTTTATATTTGGGCAGGTCCACATCACCTTCATTACACAGCACTGCCTGATTGGGCGCAATCGTTAGGCATGGTAATGTCGCTTATCCTATTTGCTCCTTCTTGGGGTGGCATGATCAACGGTATCATGACCCTTTCTGGTGCTTGGCATAAACTGCGTACCGATCCTATTCTGCGTTTCTTGGTGGTTTCACTCTCTTTCTACGGTATGTCTACCTTTGAAGGACCGATGATGGCCATTAAAACCGTTAACGCACTTTCACACTATACTGATTGGACTATTGGTCATGTACATTCTGGTGCACTCGGTTGGGTAGCGATGATCACTATTGGTTCAATTTACCATTTAGTACCGCGCCTATTTAACCAACGAGGTATGTACAGTGTTGCACTGATTAACCTGCATTTCTGGATGGCAACCATCGGTACAGTGTTATATATCGTGGCGATGTGGACCTCTGGTGTTATGCAAGGTCTGATGTGGAGAGCGGTCAATGCCGATGGCACATTAACCTACACATTTGTTGAATCCTTAGAGAAATCGTATCCATTCTATACCATCCGTTTATTAGGGGGAATAGTGTTCTTATCGGGTATGTTTATTATGGCTTACAATACATATAAAACAGTGACAGCGGAAGATGGTTCAATCAACCCTCAAGAGCTTGGGGAGTAATTTATGAAATATGATTTTATTGAAAAAAACGTCGGTTTATTAGCTATTTTTATCATCATTGCAATTAGCTTTGGTGGTTTAGCACAAATAACCCCACTCATGTTCCAAGATGAGACAACCGTACCGGTCGATACACTCGTCCCTTACACAGCCCTTGAGATGGAAGGTCGAGATATCTACATCAAAGAAGGTTGTCACGTTTGCCACAGTCAAATGATCCGCCCTTTCCGCGCAGAGACTGAACGTTATGGTCACTACAGTGTGGCGGGTGAAGGTGTTTGGGAACATCCATTTTTATGGGGTTCTAAACGTACTGGCCCTGATTTGGCACGTGTTGGTCAACGTTATTCTGATGCTTGGCATGAAGTTCACTTGATTAATGCACGTGATGTGGTGCCACAATCAAATATGCCCGGTTTCCCGTGGTTAATGGACAATGTGTTAACAGGTGAAGATACGCAACGTAAGCTTGAGATTTTCCGTAATAACTTCGGTGTGCCTTACACAGATGAAGATATTGCAGGCGCAAAAGCGGCTGTTGAAGGAAAAACAGAGATGCAAGCTCTGATTGCTTACTTACAATCACTAGGTCACGCATTTAGATAATAACACCCATCAATAACGCCTACGGCAATTAAAGAAGGCGTTATTGAGACTAACTACTGGAGGCTTTAATGGAGTTTCAAACGTTCAATGGACTATACACACTGTTCCTAATTATTATCTTCGTTGCGTTGATTTTATGGGCATACAGTAAAAAACAAAAAAAATCGTTTGATAATATCGCCAATTCGATTTTTGATGAGCCTCAAAACTTATCGAAAAATCAGAAGGCAGAGAACAAACAGTCAGGAGTTAAAAAATAATGAGCCTATTTTGGACACTATGGATCTCAGTCATTACGTTAATTGTTGTTATTGGTTGTGGCGTTTTATTACGAATCACCTCCAAAAACTACACGGGAGTGCCTGAAGGTGAACCGATGCCACATTCGTTTGATGGCATCCAAGAACTAAATAATCCGCTACCAAAATGGTGGGTAGCGCTCTTCTGGTTTACCATCGTCATTGCCATGATCTACAGTATCGCCTTTCCAACGTATACTGCAAATTATAACGGTTTATTAGATTGGACCAGTGCAGAAAAAGGGGTCATGAACCCTGCAGAGTCAGCGGAGCTTGCGAAAACATCACAATCACAGTATCAGCGTGAAATGAATGCAGCCGAAGAAAAATATGGCGCTGTATTTAAACAACTTGCTTATGATGAGTCTGGTGCTTACAAAGATTTATCGCTGATTGCTAAAGACACGGAAGCGGTAAAAGTAGGTCAACGCCTGTTTTTACAAAACTGTGCTCAGTGTCACGGCTCAGATGCGCGTGGTAGTACAGGTTTCCCTAACCTTGCAGATAATGACTGGTTATACGGCGGTGAAGCAGAAACCATTAAAACCAGTATTATGCATGGTCGTCAAGGTGTGATGCCCGCTTGGAAAGATGTATTAGGCGGAGATCAAGGTGTTAGAGAGGTAGCAAGCTACGTACTTAAACTCAGTGGTCGTCGTGTCAATGAAATTGAAGCACAAGCGGGTAAAGAAAAATTTGCAATTTGTGCTGCTTGTCATGGCGCAGATGGTAAAGGAATGCACGCATTAGGCGCACCGAACTTAACCGATAAAAGATGGTTATACGGTGGCTCACGTAAAGCGGTTGAAGATACCATTGCTAACGGTCGCAACGGTGTTATGCCAGCTTGGTCTAAAGTATTAGGCGAAGATAAAGTTCACCTAATTAGTGCCTTTGTTTATTCTCTTTCGATGACAAAATAAACAAAACCATACCGGGACATAAAAAGCCTCATTTAGGAATCGTTACATAATAACTTGCGCTAAATTATTTTCAAAAAGCCTGAAATGACTGGTTATTTTGAAAACAAAAGCGCAAGTAATTTTGAAGCCGATCCTTAGAGGCTTTTTTATGGCAAAAAACAACTTAAGATGATAAATTCACCTTCCCACTTACTACCTATTTAGGGTCAGCATGACAGATAATAAAAAAAGTTGGTTTAAACAATTTTGGCCATGGTTTTTAATCGCTTTACCAATGGTTGCCGTGGTAGGTTCAATCAACCTATTTATTACCGCCGTGGATAATAAACCCGACATGGTGGTTGATGATTATTACGCCAAAGGCAAAGCCATCAACAATGATTTTGCTTTGCTTAAAGAGGCTAAAAAACAAAATATCAGTGCAAGCATCACACAACACAATAAAGAGTTACTGATTGATCTACAAGGTGTTGCAGATAAAAGCTCTATCTCATTCTCTTTATACCATGCCACCCTTGCCAAGCGCGATATAACACAAATGCTAACCGCAGATGCCAGTGGACGCTATCATTTTGAAAGTGATCAGGATTTAACGGGAAAGTGGAAATTACGCATTGAGCCCTTTGATAAAAGTTGGCGTTTACAAAAAACAGTGAACCTACCGACTGCAACTATTAATCTATAATGAACAACAGTCATGACTGCTTCCACTGTGGCGAGCCGAATCCAAGTGGAACAAACTTCACTGTTAATATTAAAGATGAAGACAAACAGATGTGCTGCCCGGGCTGCCAAGCGGTAGCGCAAACGATTGTTGATAGTGGCTTAACCTCCTATTACGATCACCGCAGTGAAACTGCAGAAAAAGGCAGCACTCTTGTCCCAGAGCAGTTAAACCAGTTAGCGCATTATGATATCGAGCAGATCCAAGAAGAGTTTGTCAAGCAAGATGCCGATTTCAATGAAATTACCCTCACCGTTGAAGGCATCACCTGTGCAGCATGTGCATGGCTGATTGAAAAACAATTGCGTCAATTAGTTGGACTGCAATTCATCAACGTAAATACCACCCTGCACCGTGTTGTTATCCGTTGGCAGAAAGATACACTCAAACTCAGTCGCATTTTAACTGAAATTCAAAAAGTGGGCTACAAAGCTTACCCTTTTCAAGTTAGTCAACAAGAGGCTTTGTATACCCAGCAGGCTAAAGCCTATTTACGCCGTTTAGGATTAGCAGGTCTTGTCACCATGCAAGTGATGATGTTTGCTATTGCCCTCTACTCTGATTTTTTCTCAGGGATGGAGGAGGAATTTATTCACTATTTCCGCTGGGTAAGTTTTATTTTAGCCACGCCCGTTTTACTTTACAGTGCGCAACCCTTTTATATCAATGCATGGCGTAATCTCCGTAATAGAACCTTAGGCATGGATATTCCAGTTTCCATCGCACTGCTTGGGGCTTACTGCGCTTCTGCGTATGCAACCATAATGGGCACTGGCGAGGTCTATTTTGAAGCTATTTCTATGTTTACCTTTTTGTTATTACTGGGTCGATTATTAGAGTTGCGCGCACGTCGAAAAGCCTCTGAAACTAGTAGTAACCTATTGCGTTTATTACCTTCAATGGCAACGTTAATCGAACAAGATAAAGCCTCTTTAATCCCCGCAAAAACGCTTAAAGTGGGGCAAGTTATTCTTGTTAAAGCAGGGGAAACGATTCCTATTGATGGCACGATTTTAACCGGTATCAGTCACATTGAAGAATCGATGTTGACCGGTGAACATTTGCCTGTTCATAAAAAGAAAAATAGTCCCGTATTTGCAGGCACAGTAAACATTACTAGCCCTCTGACCATTGAAGTGACAAAATTACCACAAAACAGTTTAATCTCAGACATTATTCATCTGCAAGATAGCGCACAATTAAACAAACCGCGCATTGAAGTGGTTGCAGATCTGGTTTCGCGTTACTTTGTCGGCGCACTGCTTATAACCGCACTGTGTACTTATATCGGCTGGTACTTTATCGACCCTTCCCAAGCCTTTTGGATAACCCTCTCAGTATTAGTGGCTACTTGTCCTTGCGCCCTTTCATTGGCAACACCCACCGCACTTACCTGTGCCACCGCACAGCTTAATAAACAGGGTATATTAATTAAACAGCACCATGTGTTAGAAACACTCAATAAAATCAATCATATGGTATTTGATAAAACAGGCACATTAACCCACGGTAATTTTGTTCTGTTAAACACAAGCGTTTATAGTGATTTTTCAAAGCAAATGTGTATCGATCTCGCATCACAACTCGAAAAAGTATCAGAGCACCCTATTTCACTCGCTTTTCATCAACAACAAAAAGAGAGTGTGCAATTAACCGATGTGATTAATCAGCCCGGACAAGGTTTACAAGCCAGTTACCACGGAAAAGCATTAAAACTGGGTCACGCGCAATTTTGTAAAATAGATAAAACGATTAAAAGCAAAGAGTTAGTTATTTATTTAACATTAGCAGATAAACTTATCGCCACCTTTGAGCTGGGTGATACACTGCGAGAGAGCGCAAAAATCATCATTCAATATTGCCGAGACAACAACATTAAAACCACCCTATTAACGGGTGATATCTCAGCAAAAAGTGAAGAGGTTGCAGAAATCCTCAAAATAGATAATGTTATCAAAGGGATAACACCTGAAGGTAAATTACAACAGTTACAAACACTGCAGCAATCACAACACGTGTTAATGGTCGGTGATGGTATTAATGATGCGCCTGTTCTTGCTGGCGCGCATGTTTCAGTGGCACTTGCCAGTGGCACCGATATCGCTAAAAATAGTGCGGATGTTATCCTGTTGGGAGAAGATCTTAATAAACTCAGTATATTGCGTGACACCGCGCAAAAAACCACCCTGATCATCAAAGAGAATTTAGGCTGGGCAATTGGTTATAACTTGATTATTGTTCCATTGGCAATCACAGGTCATGTCCCCCCTTACATTGCCGTAATTGGCATGTCATTTAGTTCACTGATTGTGGTCAGTAACTCATTAAGGTTGCTTAAATAACAACGACTCAACACCTTCTAAAGTTTAAGGTGTTTTATAAAAATAGAACGTAAATGCTCAGGGCTAAACCATTTATGTCTAGTTCAGGGCAAAAAAGCGCAGTTTAGTGGTTTAAATAAGTCTTTTCAACACCGTTATCGGCAGATAACGGAAGCCTTAACTTGAACATACCTTCAATAGCAACGACCTGAATAGTTACCTTAAATAAAGGATAAAAATGAGTATTATCTATGTATTAATCCCTATTGCGATGTTGTTTGTTAGCATTGCAGTATGGGTGTTTTTTTGGGCCGTGAAATCTGATCAATATGAAGATTTAGACAGAGAGGGTATTAATATCCTCTTTGATGAAGATGTCCCAGCTAACAAAGAAAAAAAACAAGAAATTAAAAAAGAAAACACCGATGATAAATGATTTTATCGCGGCACTGTTCATTGGATTATTAGGTGCAGGTCACTGTTTAGGCATGTGCTCAGGCATCGCCAGCGCCATCACCTTTTCAAACGACCAAAACCAGAGCAAACTGTCTTCTTATACCTCACTATTACTCTACAATTTAGGAAGAGTAAGTAGTTACTCACTTGCAGGTGCCATTTTTGCAGGCAGTAGTAGCGCACTGATTATTTTCTTTGGTGGCAAAGAAGCGCTCATTTACCTACGTATTGTTGCGGCTATTTTAATGTTGTTTCTCGCACTTTATATTTCACGTTTATGGTTTGGTTTATTAGCGCTAGAAAAAATGGGACAATTTATTTGGCAATTTATCAAACCGATTGCACAATATTTTTTACCTCTCAAACACCCCTCCCTTGCATTTCCGCTGGGTTTTTTATGGGGATGGTTACCCTGCGGATTAGTCTATTCAACGCTCTCTTGGGCAGCAAGCAGCGGTAGTGCAAGTAATGGCGCACTAATAATGCTTGCTTTTGGGCTGGGAACTCTCCCTGCAATGCTGACGGTTGGCTCATTAACACAGCAGTTAAAATTCACTCTTAATCATCGTTATTTCCGTTACGGGAGTGGTCTATTATTAACCATTTTTGCGGTACATACTTTCTATGTTGCAATACAACAACTCAGTTAACAAAATAGCAACAAAGCAACGTAGCACACACTTTCTTAGTTTAACTTTACCTGACTAGCAGTAAGTTTTTGTTAGTGGTTCAAAGCCTCTGCAAATAGTGTTAAACTTGATATAAATCAAGAATTGAAAGTCGGAATAAGTAGAGAGCTATGGAAAAAAGTAATACAGGTCGCGTTCAAAGTGGTAGTTGCGCTATTCGATGCCAAGACTGTAGTATCAGTCAGTTATGTATCCCCTACTCGCTCAATGAAACTGAACTAGACCGTTTAGACAATATTATTGAACGTAAAAAACCGATTCAAAAAGGCCAAGAAATCTTTAAAGCGGGCCAAGAGATGAAATGTTTATATGCAATTCGCTCTGGCACACTCAAATCTTATACCATCACTGAACAAGGTGATGAGCAAATCACTGCATTCCACCTTGCGGGAGACTTAGTGGGATTTGATGGTATCAGCACGGGTACACATCCAAGCTTTGCACAAGCGCTTGAAACCGCAATGATTTGTGAGATCCCTTACGATACCCTTGATAACCTTTCAACCAGTATGCCTAAATTAAGACAGCAAATTTTACGCCTCATGAGCGCAGAGATTGTGGGTGACCAAAATATGATCCTACTGCTTTCTAAAAAGAATGCAGAAGAGCGCTTAGCATCATTTATCCATAACCTCTCTACTCGTTTTGCAGCACGTGGTTTCTCTCCGCGCGAATTTCGTTTATCAATGACACGTGGTGATATCGGTAACTACCTTGGCTTAACCGTAGAGACCATTAGTCGTTTATTAGGCCGCTTCCAAAAGAGTGAAATGATCGCAGTAAAAGGCAAATACATCAGTATCTTAGATGAAGATCAGCTTGCTGAATTGGCGGGTGCCAAGAAAAAAGGCTAAACAGTTAACAAAAACTAAAAAAAACGTACAAAATAGCCTTTTTAATCTTAAAAAGGCTACCTATTTCTCCCCATCTCAACTAAATTATAAGTATCATCCTTCGTTATATTAAGGGCAGATTATGCTTAAATATCAAAATATTTTAGTCTTTATCGATCCAACCCAAGAATCACAACCCGCACTAGCACGTGCCACTGAAATAGCCAAAAAACAACAAGGCTCAACCATCACATTGTTTCTCTGTTGTTACGATTTAAGTTATGAGATGACCTCATTAAGTTCCTCTGATGAGCGACAAGCAATGCAACGCATTGTTATCAAAGAAAACCAAGCATGGTTAGACGCATTAGCCGTTCCTTATCAAGAACAAGGCGTTACTATTAATAGCCGTGTAATTTGGCATAATCGCCCTTTCCAAGCAGCTATTATTGAAGTATTAAAAAATAATCACGATTTAGTGGTGAAAGCGACCCACCCACATTCAAAATTGAGTGCTATTTTCTTCACCCCAACAGATTGGAATTTACTGCGTAAATGCCCTGTGCCACTGCTACTTGTTAAACATCATAACTGGCCTGAAAACGGTAATATTCTCTGCGCCATTGATTGTAAAAGTATGCAAGATGAAGAGCATCACCTGCTTAATCAACAAATCCTTAATGAAGCAAAAGCGATGGCAACGATCATTAATGCCAAGACCCATATTGTTAACGCTTACCCAAGTCCACCCATGAACATTATGCTGGAACTACCAGAATTTGATCCCATCAACTATGAAGATGGCTTAAAAAAATTCCACCAAAAATCACTACAAGAATATGCACAAAAAAACCAAATAGCAGAAAATGAAATACACCTTGTGCAAGGGTTACCTGAAGATGTGATCAGCACCGTTGCGACAGAAATAGATGCACAACTGGTTATTCTTGGCACAGTAGGCCGTTCAGGACTAACAGCCACACTGCTTGGACACACCGCAGAGCAGGTGATTGACCAGCTAGATTGCGACCTATTAGCATTAAAACCCACAGGCTTTATAAGCCCTATTACTCTCTAGTAACTACTCTGGCCGTTGCCATTTAAGCCTATTTCATCGTTGGAAAATGCTCATTTAAACCACTAAACTGCGCTTTCCCGCCTTGAACTAAGCATAAATGGCTTAGCCCAAAGCAATTACAATTTAAAAGCACCGTAAATATCAAAAGGTGCCGAATAACAACATAAAAAGGTATATCAATAAAATGAACAGATTAGTTACTGGTGATAAAGCACCACTTTTCACCCTAAAAGACGACCAAGACAACAATGTTTCACTGACAGATTTTGCGGGGAAAAAAACATTAATTTACTTCTACCCACGCGCGATGACCCCGGGTTGTATCAATCAAGCTTGTGGCCTGCGTGACAGCAAAAGTGAACTTGCAGAACACAATACGGTGGTGTTGGGTATTAGCCCAGATCCCGTTAAAAAGTTAGCTAACTTTGTATTAAAAAAAGAGCTTAACTTTGCATTGCTCAGTGATGAAGATCATGTTATTGCCGATGCATTTGGCGTGTGGGGAGAGAAAAAATTTATGGGTAAAACTTACGATGGAATTCATCGTATTAGCTTTTTAATTGATGAAAATGGCCTAATTGAACACGTTTTTGATAAGTTTAAAACTAAAGACCACCATCAAGTTGTCTTAGCTTACTTACAAGGCTAATTTATCACTTTGATTGCAAAGAGCACCTGTCATCGTTTGATGATTTATAAAAAATTATTGAACGATTTACTTTTGCAAGCTTAATAATTCCATCTCTGCAAGGACCCCCGTTGAAGCAGCCTGAACAAAGGTAGTAATCAAAAATATTTTTATTTCCATCCCTTTTTACAGTCAACTCACTTAAATAGATCCCGATGTTGAAACTCTATCGTTAACTTACCTCCGGCGGAGCCAGAGATAAGTTAACGACAAATATATCTAACTGACTTCAATCACAATTTTACCGCGTGTGTGACCCGACTGACTTTGCTGGTGTGCTTCAACGATTTGTTCAAGTGAAAAACGATGTTCAATAAGGGGTGTTAGCTTATCCGCTTCAACCAAGGCATTTAATTCACCTAAAATACGGCTACTGGGTTCAATAAAGACAAACACGCCCGTCACGCCAAACTCTTTCGCTGTTTCTTCACTTGGTGGCTGAGTAACTGAAACTAACATCCCCCCTTTTTTCAGTAAAGCCCAAGAGTCATCTTGCACAGTGCCCCCCATCGTATCGATCACCAAATCAACCGCTTCAATCTGCTCACTTAGTGGTGCTTTAGTATAATCAACCGCTTGGTCAGCGCCTAATTGCGTTAATAATGCTTGGTTACTCGCCGATGCTGTTGCAATTACAATTGCTCCTTTTGCTTTAGCAATTTGAATCGCCAAATGACCAACACCACCCGCCCCGGCATGAATTAATACACGTTGGCCTGCTTGTAATTGACCAACATCAACAAGGCATTGCCAAGCAGTAATGCCCGCTAATGGTAAGGCAGCGGCTTGTGCGAAATCTAATTTCGTTGACTTTAACACTGCTTCATTGGCTTTTACGGCAATAAAGTCTGCGTAGCTACCGTTACGGCTAATATCGGGACGACTAAACACTTCGTCACCCACTTTAAAATCACTCACCTCTGCGCCGATTTCAATCACGATACCCGCAACATCCCAGCCCAAAGTAACCGGTAAAGTATAAGGAATAAACTCTTGTAAATATCCTTCGCGAATTTTCCAATCAACGGGATTAATCGCGGCTGATTTTACTTGAATTAAAAGATCGTCAGCATTGATTTTAGGTGTATCAATTTGAACTAACTGTAGTGTTTCAGTGCCACCATATTGCTTTATTTGAACTGCGCGCATGATTTATTCCTTTTTAGAGTCTGATTTATATTTTTATTTTTTAGTTTAATAAGCATAGTGCCATAACGGGCTCCATGCAGATAATTCTCGTTAGCGACGTTGTACCAATCTGAAGAAATAGCGAATCAATTTTACTGCGTAAAATATAGATCACATATTTAATCATTGCTATTACAATGCAACACCGTTAACCATTAATTTTACATCAATATTACCACGGACTGCATTTGAGTAGGGGCAGACCTGGTGTGCCATTTTTACTAGCTCAGAGGCGGCTTGTTGATCTAATTTAAGTTCAATTGATAACGAGACGGTTAACACAAAACCACCCGCTTCATTTGCCCCAATACCGACCGTTGCAGTTGTAGGTGCAGATTTTATGGCTACTTTAGTTTCAGCTGCAACATGTAAAATAGCATTTGAAAAGCAAGCCGCGTAACCTGCAGCAAATAATTGCTCAGGATTAGTTGCTTCACCCGTCCCCCCCATCTCTTTTGGGTAACTTAGTGCAACATTTAATTTGTTATCGTCAGTGCTTACTTGTCCGTTTCGTCCTGCGAGTGCTGTTGCTGATGTTGTGTATAACGTTGTCATGAGTATTTCCTTGTAAGACAGGTCAATTAACCTTGTAATTTTGATTGCCAGCAATTAGATTGCGCACAATTCATTTTTGTATAGTAATTGAGTTTTTAGAGTAAAGCAAGTATATTGTGCACAATGTATTAACATCTCAATCAAAACATGGGATCACAACGTATGACAAAGCCAACTTCAACATCAGACCTTATTTTAGACAAGCAGATCTGCTTTTCTTTATACAGTGCATCCAATGCAATGAGTCGCGCCTATCAGCCTCTGCTCAAAAAATTGGACTTAACTTACCTGCAATACATCGTAATGATGGTGTTATGGGAAGATTCAACAATGAATGTCAAAACATTAGGTAACAAAGTGCATTTAGATTCAGGTACCTTAACGCCTTTATTGAAGCGCTTAGAAGGTAAAGGTCTGATTATTCGTGCGCGTTGTAAAGAAGACGAACGCGTGAGAGTGATTAGCTTATCTGAGACAGGAGGCAAGTTACGTCAGAAAGCAGAACAAGTACCGACGGATATGTTTTGTAAATCGAAAATGACCCTTGAAGAATTAAATAACCTTAAGCTATCTTGTGACCTTTTACTTAAAAATTTAGCCACAATGAATTAATTCACTGTCACCTTTTAACAAAAAAAACACGCCCTTTAGGTTGAGTGAACTTCCTGAGCACAATAACCGTGCTGATTACATTTAGCCCTCACAATAACTTTAGACGTGTTTTGAGGGGGATTGATATGACACAAACGGCGGATAAAAGGTTGCTCGTTATCATGTGGATGTGCAAGTACCCTCTTGCCAAGTTCATTTCCCTTTAAGTCCGCGACTTACCACCATCAGCATAATGGCCCAGGCTTCATCATTGTGGCGTAACTGCGTATCAAAATACCAATCCCCCTGCGGATACTGTGTCACCGTTATTTTTTTGACCTGAGCGTAATCGAGAGAGACTGAAAATGTGATTATACTTCATGTTATCAGCAGAAAAAAACGCACTAAAATAAGGTAAACATTAATAATTTAATCACTCCGTTATCTCTTTTAATTTAACTTGCCAATATCCAACATCAATCCAACGATCAAACTTACATCCAACTTCTTTAAAATGCGCGACTTTGCTAAAACCAAATGACTCTTGCAACTTTATACTTGCTTCATTTGGCAATGCAATAGTAGCAACGACAACATGAAAACCTGATGCTTTTAATCTTGCTAAGATTGCTTTATAAAGCAACGTTCCGTACCCCTTTCCTGATGCTAAATGATGAAGGTAAACCGTTATTTCAGCTGTGTTTTTATATGCCGAACGTTCAGCCCATTTTGTCGCATAAGCATAACCAACAACGACACCTTTTCCATTTTCTATCACCAACCAAGGATAATCTTTACTGTAAGATTTAATGCGCTGACGCATATCGGACTCAGAAATACGCTTTTCGTCAAATGTGACCACCGACTGTTCAACATAATAATTATATATCTCACAAATGGCGTAGGCATCACTTTGCAAACATTGTCGAATATTCATATTACACTTTGCCTTGGGTGGACGAGAAACGAACCATGAATGAAGGATTTTGCTTAATTAACCTTAAATCTAAATAAGTAATACGGCTATTTCAGCACTGGTGTTAGAAGTTCATTATATGGATTAATACCAATTGGAATAAATAGTTAATCAATCTTGCTGGTTAAAACAAATCATTTCATCGTTGCAAGTTTCGTAAAGGGAACAATCCTTTACGTCAACTTGCGCCTTGAACTAATCTATTTTTCCTGCGCAATATTAAATCACATACTTAATCCAATGGGTATAATATCCAGAAAAGTGCCCATTAACCAGAACTCAGGTGAAGGGCAACAACGATAAAAATGAAAGACAGATTTAATCCATCTTTGATTCATGCACTATTTTTTCTTACGAATCAGTCCTTCTTGAATTGTTGAAGCAACCAACTTGCCATCGCGGGTAAAGAACTGACCACGTACTAACCCTCGTCCATCGGAAGCGACGGTACTTTCTACGGCATATAATAACCACTCATCTAAACGAAAATCTTGATGAAACCACATTGAATGATCAATGGTTACCACTTGCATATTATGACTTAAAAATGAGACACCGTGAGGCTGTAGTGCCGTTGGTAAAAAATTAAAATCAGAAGCATAAGCTAAAAGATAGCGGTGAATGCGTAGATCATTCGGCATTTTCCCATTCGCTCTAAACCACACTAAGCGTTTTGCAGGTTCAATTTCTGGCTCAACAGGGTGCACAAAAGTCACAGGACGCATCTCAATCGGTTTTTCACAGACCAATTTATCACGAATATGATCAGGTAACATATCAGTATGAATAAGCGCCATATCTTGTTCTGAGATTAATGCTTCTGGCTCAGGCGCATAGGGCATTTTATCTTGATGTTCAAAACCTTTCTCTTTCGCTTTAAATGAGGCGGTCATATAGAAGATAGCTTTGCCATCTTGAATTGCTTTAATGCGTCGTGCAGAGAGGCTACGACCATCACGAATACGTTCAACATCATAAACAATGGGCCGATCCGTTTTACCCGGGCGTAAAAAATAAGAGTGAAAAGAGTGTACTCGCAGGTCATCTTTTACTGTCTCTTTAGCAGCGGAAATAGCTTGTCCCATTACTTGACCGCCAAAAACCAATCCTAACCCAAGATCTTGACTCTGACCACGGAACAGGTTCTCTTCTAACTTTTCTAAACTGAGCTGATCTAACAGATCATTTAATACTTTACCCATTTCGAGCCCCTTTTCAAAAACAGAAAAAGGCGTACAAGACGCCCTTTTTATTTATTAAAGTTATCTATTAACAAACGATTATAGTGCCATTAATAGAGCACGTACTTGCGCGAAATCAACGGGCAACTCTTTAGAAAGCAGTGCTAAATCAGCGCGTGAAGCCAACGCTTCTGGAATGAAAATTTCACGCCCTAAAATAGTTTCAACGCTCTCTTTAAATTTAGCAGGATGCGCGGTACAAAGGAACAGACCGGTTTCACCCTCTTTAAGCTGTTTGGTTAATTCACTGTATGCAATTGCGCCATGAGGCTCACACAAATAACCTAGTTTATCTAACTCAAGCAACGCTTCTTTGGTTTGTGCATCACTCAATTTACCATAACCTAACTCACTTAAAGACCAGCCTTTCACTTTAAACAGCTCTTCAATACGTGGCCAGTTATTTGGCGCACTGACATCCATTGAATTTGAAAGTGTAGGAATAGTTGCTTTCGGTGTCCAAGCCTCACCTGCTAAGTAACGCGGTACAGTATCGTTTTCATTGGTTGCTGCAATAAAACGTTTAATCGGTAAACCCAATGCTTTAGCAAGTAGCCCTGCGGTTAAATCACCAAAATTACCACTTGGCACAGAAACCACTAATTCTTTACGTTGCGCTTCATCTAACTGTGAAAATGCTTCAAAGTAGTAACAGATTTGTGCAAGTAAGCGACTGATGTTAATCGAGTTTGCAGAGTTTAGACCGATGGCTTGTTTAAGCTCTACATCATCAAAGGCTTGCTTAACCATTGTCTGACAATCATCAAAGGTACCTTCAATTGCAATGGTGGTGATATTGCTACCTAATGTACAAAACAGTTTCTCTTGCAGTGGGCTAATTTTACCTTTTGGATAAAGGATCACCACATTGATGTTTTCCATCTCAAAGAAAGCATGAGCAACAGCAGCACCTGTATCACCTGATGTTGCTGTTAAAATAGTGATTTTACCATCATCTTTAAACGAGGCTAAACACTGCGCCATGAAACGGCCACCGAAGTCTTTAAATGCCAATGTAGGGCCGTGAAAAAGTTCTAATGCATTGATATTATTAGTGACTTTTTTAACAGGCGCGGGAAAAGTGAATGCCTTTACTACGACACTGTGAATCGTCTCTTTGGTTAATTCATCACCGATTAAATGCGCTAATATTTCCGTTGAGCGATCAACTAAATTCATTTTCAGCAGTGAGTCAATGTTTGTTAGTGGCGTGATGCTATCAGGAAAAAACAGCCCCTGTTTACGCCCTAAGCCTTGTTTAACGGCTTGTTGAAAGTTTACTTGTTCAGTGTTGTCGCTGATATTGTATAAATTCATAGTTCTGTTCCTAACACGCGCGCACCCTGTTCATCAAGGTGGCAGATATGACAAAATCCTTCATCGTTTTGAAGGAAATTTTCCGTTAACCAATGTTTTAATAATTCTGCTTGTTTAAGGTCGGTCATCACTACAAATACAGTGGGGCCAGATCCTGAAATACCCATCGCCATTGCGCCACACTGCTCAGAAAATAAACGCGCTTCTTTAAAGCCCGGAATAAGTTGCGCACGATACGGCTCTGCAATCACATCTTTAAGCATTTTTGATGCTAGCTCGGGTTGATTGCTATGACAAGCATGTACAAATGCCCCTAAACGGCGACCATAAGTCAGCGTTTCACTGAGGCGATATTGCGCAGGTAAAATATCACGTGCAGCAGCCGTTGAGATAGTAATACCCGGATAAGCAACGATCCAGTACCATTGTTTGAATGAAGGGATTTTTTGACTAATAATATCGCCTTCATTGATCATCAGTTGCATGCCACCTAGGTAACAGGGGGCAACATTATCGTAATGTACACTGCCACTGATAATACCTTCCATCTCACCCATCATTGCTAGCATGATATTTTTATCTAATGGGTATTTATGCAGTGCATTTAACGCCTCTAATGCAGCCACTACAGAACTTGAACTTGAGCCTAAACCACTGCCCACAGGCAAGTTTTTCTCAAGAATAATATCCACATTTAACAGTGTTGTCTCGGTTGCCAGTAACGCATTTTTAAACGCCAGATAACAATCAAAGACAATATTCTTTTTAGGATCGCTTGGCAGTTTATCTGCAAAACGGCCAACACAGCTAAAAGTAAAGGCTTCGCTACCTTCACTAATCTGTACACGATCACCTAATTGCTGACCATCAATAGGGGTTAATGCGCCACCTAACACATCAAAACCAACACTTACATTGGCTGTTGAAGCAGGTGCGTAAACGACTAATGACATTTTAAAACTCCTGTTTCTGAATTTGATCGTTGTGTTGCATATTCAATGCACAAAAACGTTTAAGCTGTATTGTAATAACAAGCAATTCAAAATACATGGTTAAAACTCCTGTTTCCAATTCAGTGTTCTTAACACATCAGCAAATATGCCAGCCGCAGTGACTTCTGTACCTGCGCCATAACCACGTAATACTAATGGAATGGGTTGATAATATTGGCTATAAAATGCTAATGCATTTTCGCCATCTTTTACTTTATTCATCGGGTCGTCAGCATCAACGGCCTGAATGCTACATTTACATTTTCCATCAACAATACTGCCGATGTAACGTAATACTTGATTCTTTTCGTTCGCTTTTTCTTGTAATGCTTTAAAATAAGCGTCTGCTTCGGGCAAACGCGCCATAAATTCATCAGGTGTGCCAGTGTCATCAAAGCCCGGTGGCAGTGCTTGCTCTATTTCAACATCTTCTAATGAAATATCCATGCCGGCTTCACGCGCTAAAATCAGTAGCTTACGAGCAACATCTGTGCCACTTAAATCATCACGAGGATCAGGCTCAGTAAAGCCCATGTTACGTGCTTCAGTGGTTACTTCTGAAAATGACTTGCCTTCATCGAGTTTACCAAAGATAAATGACAGTGAACCCGATAAGATACCGTTAAATTTAAGCAGTTGGTCTCCCGCATTAAACAGGTTTTGCATGTTTTCGATAACAGGTAGACCGGCACCGACATTAGTATCGTAAAGGAATTTACGACGTTTCATCAGTGCGGTTAAGCGTAGTTGACGGTAATAGTCCATGCTGCTGGTATTGGCTTTTTTGTTAGCCGTAACCACGTGGAAACCCGCCCCTAAGAAATCAACATAACGGGCAGCAATCGCATCGTTGCTGGTACAATCCACAATCACAGGGTTGATAATATGGGAATCATTCACTAACGCTTGCATTTTAGACAGTGATAAGGGATGCGTTGCATCTTTTAACAGATCGCGCCAATTATCAAGTTCAATGCCTTTTGCATCCATCAACATCACACGACTATTCGCCACACCACAGACGCGAATTTGAATATTACGCTCTGCTAAACGGGCTTGCTGACGGTGAACTTGATCTACCAGTGCACCACCCACACCACCACAGCCAATCAGGAACATATCGATATATTGCACACTGGCAAAGAATTTTTGATGACAAGCGATAACCGCTTCTTGTGCTTTTTTCTCAGAGACGACCACCGAAATTGAACGCTCAGATGACCCCTGTGCAATGGCGGTAATATTGATTGAAGCTCCTGTGAGAGCCGTTAAGAAACGAGCAGCTATCCCTTTCGCTTTTTCCATGCCATCACCGACTAATGAGATGATCGCTCGCTCTTTAACCAGTTCAATAGGCTCTAATAAGTTATTTTCAAACTCAAGGCTAAACTCCTCTTGTAATGCATCAACTGTTTTATCACAGTCGGGGGAACTTATACAAAAACTTAAGCTATATTCAGATGAAGATTGAGTGATTAAAATAATAGAAACGCCTGCACGCGAAACAGTACTGAAAATGCGCCCAGCCATGCCAACAATGCCTTTCATACCCGCACCCGAGATGCTGATCATAGTCAAGTTTTTAAGATCTGAGATCCCTTTCACTTGTAATTCCTCATTACTTTGCTGAGCACCAATCAACGTACCCGGTGCTTGTGGATTGTGAGTGTTTTTAATCAAACAAGGAATATGATATTGGGCAATTGGCGCAATTGTTTTAGGGTGTAATACTTTTGCACCAAAGTAAGAAAGCTCCATCGCTTCTGCATAACTTAACGAGTCTAATAATTTAGCATCTTTTACTAAACGTGGATCGCAACTATAAACGCCATCTACGTCAGTCCAAATTTCACAACATTTCGCGTTTAAACAAGCGGCCAGCACGGCAGCAGAGTAGTCAGATCCATTGCGTCCTAATACTAATGTTTCCCCCTTGGCATTCCCCGCGGTAAACCCCGGCATCAAGTAGATAACATTCTTAATAAGACCCTCTTTTGCAAACAGCGCACGTGAAGCTTCTATATCAATGTGTGCTTCAAGATAACCGCCCTTTTTAGACATTAATTTTTGTTGTGGTTTTATCACCTCAACATTGTGTCCTTTGGCAATCAATAACTGCTTCATACAAGCGATGCTCAGTAGCTCACCTTTACTTAATATTTGTGCTTCAATGCTCGGAGGACACTGAGATAACAAGCGCACACCTTCAAGCAGATCCGTCAAATGAGCAAGTTCACGCTCGAAAAACGTTTTTAATAGGTCGTCAGCAAGCTCTGAGTAAGTACTTTTTAGTCCTTTAATCAGCTCAGAAAAAATACGCTGAATATCAAACAGATGACTATCTGCTGATAAACCGTTACTGGTTTTTTCTACCACAGCAACTAAGTTATTAGTCACCCCTGCAGGGGCTGATAAAACTAAAGCGATTTGAGACTGTTGCTGATTATTGATAACAATATCGGCAACCTGATTAAAACGTTGAGCATTAGCTAGTGATGTGCCACCAAATTTAAGTACACGCATTTGAACGATTCCTGCTTTCTAGTATAAAAAAACCCGCAAATAGGCGCGGGTTTTAAAAGGTTATTTATCTCATTAATTTAACGATGCTGGCCGATTGTTTATAAAACACGGCTAAAAAAGGATTAAATTGATAAAATAGATGCTTAAACATAATCTTAAATAAACTTATTAATGGTTAAAATAATGAAAGTCATTGTAGCAAAGCTTTTAGGAGTGTTAAACATTTCACTCATTATAATGCTATAAAATTAACAGGTTGATTCATATCAATGAACAATCTCTAATTTCTCCCGCAATAAACAATCTAGTTGTTATCTGAATGTTAACTATTTATAGTGACAGGGCTAAAAAAGGGGCATTTATTGGTTAAATGCCACATTCACTTTAAAACAGTGCGATTTACATCAACAAAACAGCTTTATATGTAAAAAAATTGTTTAATAAATTTAACGTTAATAAATTAAAAGTAAAACACAAACACCAAGCTACTTTCTTACGTGTTGATTTTAACGTTCATTCAAAAAGTGAAACAAAGAATTCAAAAAAATAGGAGTACACCATGTCAACAGCCAACATACTTATCGTTGAAGATGAGTTAGTTACACGTAACACCTTAAAAAGTGTTTTCGAAGCGGAAGGCTACCAAGTCTTTGAAGCCAATGATGGCAACGAGATGAACACAGTGATTAGCGAAAACACCATCAACCTGATTATTATGGATATTAACCTGCCGGGTAAAAATGGCCTGTTATTAGCACGTGAACTGCGTGAAATTCAGAATATCCCGCTGATCTTTTTAACCGGTCGCGATAATGAAGTAGATAAAATTTTGGGTCTTGAAATTGGTGCAGATGATTACATCACTAAACCATTCAACCCACGTGAACTGACCATTCGTACACGTAATCTTTTAACGCGTACCATGCAAGACAACCTCTACTTTGAAGAGGTTCGCAAAAAAGTGGAAAACTATAAATTTAATGGTTGGACACTTGAGATAGATAGTCGCTCACTGATAAGCCCCGATGGTTCATTGTTTAAACTACCGCGCAGCGAATTCCGCGCAATGTTACACTTCATCGAGCATCCGGGCAAAATTCAAACCCGTGCCGAGTTGCTGATGAAGATGACAGGACGCGAACTAAAACCACACGATCGCACTGTAGATGTCACTATTCGACGTATCCGTAAACACTTCGAAAGCATACCAGAAGGGGCAGAGATCATCGCTACCATTCACGGTGAAGGTTACCGTTTCTGTGGTCAGTTAGATTAAACTTAACGATGAGACATTAAAAAGGCGCTTTAAAGCGCCTTTTTTGGGGGTGGAATATCACTTTAGTCGTTGTATGTGAGTAATACCAATTCACTAATTTTATGATCTAATTGGCGACTCTTTGAAAGGTGGTGAAATATGAGACAAGATTTATCAAAAATTATTAATTCAACATCGGATGCGAGGTTAAGACTTCGCTTGCTCGCTGTCTCTCATTTTATTGAGGGTAAAAATAGAACTCAAATATCTTAATACTTAAAAGTAAGTCGAACAAGTGTTAATAGGTGGATTCAAAGTTACCTAACAGACGCTATTTCAGGGCTAAAAGAAAAGAAACATACTGGTAGGCGAAAAGAATTAAGTGAAATACAGTTAAATCAACTGAAAGAATTTATTGTTTCTACTGCTGTAAAGACCGATGGTGGTAGGTTATAAGGGAAAGATGTACAGTTATATATTTCCTCTGAGTTTGGTATTCAATATAAATTGTATGTAAAGGCCGATGGTGGTAGGTTACAAGGGAAAGATGTACAGTTATATATTTCCTCTGAGTTTGGTATTCAATATAAATTGTATGTAAAGGCCGATGGTGGTAGGTTACAAGGGAAAGATGTACAGTTATATATTTCCTCTGAGCTTGCTATTCCATTTGCTTTTAAACTTATCACAAAAGATATTCAATACTCAGAGATCGCGACAAAAAAATTAAAAAGCAACCGCTTAATAGCACTTAGCAAAGAAGATAAATTACAAGGGTGCTTTCAACGCATTGATTCATTAGATTGGTCAGACACTCCTTGGGTAAAAGGAATAGATATTCCCGTTGTTTTACATCGACAGACCTTTAAAAACAAAGATGGCAGTGAAGGGATATACTATTTGATGAGTAATGATGTTGAGCTAGATAAAGACGCCATAGAAACGATCTATCAAAAACGATGGAAAGTTGAGGTTTTACATAAAAACATAAAATCTAATACTGCATTAGCAAAATCACCAGTAAAAACAATAAAGACGCAAAGCAACCCTATTTTCATGTCATTACTAGCGACGGTAAAGTTAGAGTGCTTGAGTATAAAAAAAGGGCTAACGACATTCAGTTTGAAAATGAAACTTTATATCAAAGCGCAAAAAGTAGCAATTGAGGCTTTGCACCTAGAGCAAGCCTCAACTGCGTAACATCAGTTAATAAATTTTTATTTACTGATGAGAGCAAAACAGACAAAATCATAACCAATTGATTTTGAAGTTATTATCTATTTTTTATTGGTAGGGGGTTAATATATAAATCCCACTATTGAAAACAACAATTCCCAATAGTGGGATTTTATTAGATAAAACACGCGCTGCTAAATTGTTTAGAGAGCGTATAAAAGCTATTTAATATGTGGCGTATTAGTAGTCACATGTAGATTTTGTGCGCGGTGGCGAAGTAGGTGGTCTAATAAGGTGATGGCCATTTGCGCTTCTGCAATCGGCACAGCGCGAATACCAACACAAGGATCGTGACGACCTTTGGTTATCATCTCAGTTGCTTTTCCATCGGTGGTAATAGTGCGACCGGGAATAGTTAAGCTTGAGGTGGGTTTAAGCGCAATCGAGGCGATAATATCTTGCCCCGTTGAGATACCGCCTAAAATACCACCTGCATGATTTGATAAGAAACCCTCAGGGGTCATCTCATCACGATGCTCTGTGCCTTTTTGCTTCGCAACGGCAAAACCATCACCAAACTCCACCCCTTTCACGGCATTAATGCTCATTAAAGAGTGTGCCAGCTCAGCGTCTAAGCGATCAAAAACAGGCTCGCCCAAACCAACAGGAATATTTGAAGCAACCACGGTCACTTTAGCACCGATAGAGTTACCCTCTTTGATTAATGCTTTCATATAATCTTCAAGTGCAGGAATTTTACTCGCATCAGGGAAGAAAAAGGGGTTATTTTCGACTTCATTCCAGTCAATAACATCAGGCGTAATATCACCTAATTGGCTTAAATAACCTTTTATTTCAACACCCAATAACTCTTTTAAGTATTTTTTAGCAATAGCGCCTGCAGCCACGCGCATCGCAGTTTCACGCGCAGATGCACGGCCACCACCACGGTAATCACGATGACCAAATTTTTGATGGTAGGTGTAATCCGCATGACCCGGACGGAACAAGTCTTTAATTTCTGAATAATCTTTTGAGCGTTGGTCGGTATTTTCAATCATTAAACCAATACTGCACCCTGTTGTTTTCCCTTCAAAAACCCCTGAAAGAATTTTTACCTTATCACCCTCTTGGCGCATGGTGGTATAACGAGATTGCCCCGGACGACGACGGTCTAAATCATGTTGCAAATCTGCTTCGCAAATCTCAAGATTAGGGGGAATACCATCAACGATACAACCAAGTGCTGCCCCGTGGCTTTCACCAAATGTTGTCACTTTAAAAAGTTGACCAATGCTGCTTCCTGCCATAATTTTATCCTGTTTATTCGTAACTGCTCAGGCCGTTGCCATTTAAGCCTGAGTATTTACATTCTATTTTTATAAAAACACTTTAAATTTTAAGCGGTGCTGAGTAGATACTTTTGTTCTTTGTAAATAGCGACTAAATGACGATTAAGTCACATAAAATCAAGCAGGACTAACGTCCTGTCCCCGATACTATTTTATATTAATGTTATCTAACTGTGCTTTAGTGAGGACAAATACACCATGCCCGCCTGATTTGAATTCAATCCACTGAAAAGGGATTTCAGGATAAGCACTTTGCAAATGTACCTGTGAGTTACCCACTTCAACAAACAATAAACCATTGTCGTTAAGCATATCTTTCGCTTGGTTTAACATCTTACGCACTAAATCAAGGCCATCAACACCACAGGCAAGCCCTAGCTCAGGCTCATGTTTAAACTCTTCTGGCAAGTTTGCCATATCTTCATCATCAACATAAGGTGGATTTGAGACAATCAGATCATATTTTTCATTTTCGATACCAGAAAAAAGATCAGACTGCATCGGGATCACCTGTTGCTCTAAACCATGCCCCTGAATATTTATCTCAGCGACTTCTAACGCATCATCAGAGATATCCACCGCATCTACGTAAGCATCGGGAAACGCATAGGCACAGGCAATTGCGATACACGCACTGCCGGTGCAAAGGTCTAAAATACGCTCTGGTTTGGTGGTTAACCACGGTTTAAAACTATCGTTAATCAGCTCAGCAAACGGAGAGCGCGGTACTAAAGTGCGCTCATCAACGTAAAACTCAAGCCCTGCAAACCATGCGGTGTTGGTCAAATAAGCCACAGGAATACGCAGTTCAATGCGTTTTGCAATCAAGTCCACCAGCATCTCACGCTCACTGCGCAATAAACGTGCCGTTAACATTTCAGCACCACCGTGTAGCGGTAAACTTAATGACGGTAAAATAAGTTGTAGTGCATCATCCAGCGCATTATCAGCACCATGACCATAAAAGAGGTTCGCTTGATTAAACTGGGTGGTCGCAAAACGTAATATATCTTGGATAGTAAGCAGTTCACTAACCGCTTCTTCACGAAAAATCGATTCCAATTTTTTCTCCAACTGAGTTAAACTGCGTTTTCAAAATAGAGAGTTGGAAAAACCATGACCGATAAAAACAATGATGATGATTTTTCGCTATTTAGCGCAGAATTTTCGGGTATTAAAAAGTTAACGCAGGATACCATAAAACTAGCCCCTAAAAACATCAAGAAAAAGCAGATGGTCCAAGAAAAAGTGGCTGCCAATTTTGAAACAGAGCACTTCTCTGATGGTTTCCAGCCGCACCTGAGCGACGAAGGGCCAGTACGTTACAAACGTGATGATGCGCAAAAGTATCTGCTTAAACAGCTTCGCCGTGGTGATTTTTCACCAGAGATTATTCTTGATTTACATGGTTTAAACCAGTTAGAAGCAAAACGTGAATTAGGCGCATTACTTGCCTGTTGTAAAAAAGAAGGATTATATTGTTGCAGTGTTTTACATGGTGTAGGCACCTATGTACTTAAAAAACAGGTACCTTTATGGCTTGCACAGCACCCTGACATTTTAGCCTTTCACCAAGCCCCTCTTGAATTTGGCGGTCATGGTGCGTTATTGGTATTAGTAGAACTCGCCGACTGGCAGATGAAAAGAGAGTTTGAATAATGAAGTGAAGCGTTAGTTTCACTTTTGTTATTGACTCCGTTATTAAATGGACTCTTTTTTGCGAATAAGCTGTTAAACTCTCCCGATAAAAATAACCCTTTAAATAAGAAGAAATAGTAATGCTAATAGTCGATTACCAAAGTAAAAGTTATCAACGTTTTTTAGAGGATCTTCCTCAAATCGCCAACCACAAAGCACGTTTTCTGATCGCCTTTAATGGTGGCACAACAAGTGATCTAGCGGCTATCACAGAAGTGTTTACCTCCTATACAGAGCAGCAAGTACAACACTCAACCGCGATAAATGATAAAGCATCAGAAAGCGATGTAGCAGCACTGTTTAGTGAAACACGCAGTAGCCGAAATATATTACTGTTTGAAAATGCAGATATGCTATTTGATAAAAATACCGCACTAAAACGTTCACATGGACGAGACGATAGCTTTGATTTTAATAATTTGTTCAAAAATATTGCCAAACACAATGGCATTGTGGTGTTAGCCACAGACAAAAAACAAACCCTGAGTGCCGCTATGTCAACCAAAGTAGACCTGCTAATTCGCTTCCCGAATGCTTAGTCTGATGCTTCTGCGCATGATGAATGACATGACAAACAAGGAATCGTTACATAATAACTTGCGCTAAATTACTTTCCAAAAGCCTGAAGGAATCGTTACAAAATAACTTGCGATAAATTGTTTCCAAAAAGCCTTAAATGACTGGCTATTTTAAAAAAAAATCGCAAGTAATGTTGAAGCCAATCCTAAATGATTGGTTATTTTGAAAACAAAAGCGCAAGTAATTCTGAAGCCGATCCTAAATAAAAAGATAAAGAGTATAAATGCCGTACACAGAACTATTAGCACCCATAAAATCATTTCTTCACTGTGAAACGCCTGATGCTTGGGTTAAAGAAGCGATTCAGCCAGAAAACTTTTCAATGTTGTTATTGGATCATTTAGTCTGTGAATTAAAAGCAGCACAATCTGCAATGTACTTAATTCGTAAGTATGCAATTGACAAAGAGAGTGGTGATGCATTATTAGCATTGCTGCAACCCTTTGAACGCTTTATTTATAAAAGAGAGGGTGATTGGCGTGAACTGGTGGTTAAAAACAAACTCACTAAATCCGTTATTCCAAAATCAAACACACCTTACGGACAAGATCTGATTGATAAAATGGTGTTATTGATCAAAGAAGAGTTGCATCATTTTTATCAGGTATTAGAGATGATGGATCATTACGGTGTTGAATATAAAAGCATTACCCCGTCACGTTACGCGAAAGGCATGTTTAAGCACGTTATCACACATGAGCCCGATACATTAATCGATAAGCTTATTTGTGGCGCTTATATCGAAGCTCGCTCTTGTGAGCGCTTTGCAAAAATAGCCCCGCACGTCGATAAACGCTTAGGTGATTTTTATATCTCACTATTACGTTCAGAGGCACGTCATTATCAAGATTATTTAGCGCTGGCACAGTCTATCTCTCCTGTTGATATTAGCGCGCGCATTGAATATTTTGGAAAAGTGGAAGCCGCGTTAATATTAACCAGTGACAGTAATTTTAAATTTCATAGTGGTGTCCCAACTGAAAATGATGATGACCCTATTTAATGTCTAAGATTTTTATTATTGGATTGCCACGCACTGGCACGACTAGTATCAGTGTTGCTTTACTAGAGTGTGGCTTTAAAGTCGCCCATACCGCGTTTACCCAGCAAGCTTTTGAGTTGGCAGATGCTATTTCAGATGCGCCTTGTTTTTCAGATTATCAACAATTAGACAGGTTATTTCCCAACTCAAAGTTTATCTATTTACAAAGGGAATTGTCAAAATGGCTCCCTTCAATACAACGCTTATTAACTAAAATGACGCTGCATTTATTACCTAAAACAGGGCATTTTAACCCCGTATTAAAACGGTGTTTTGAGCAAACTTTTGAGCTTTGCAATAACGATTTATTCACCGAGGCACATCTATCCGCTTGTTACCAAAAACACCAGCAACAGGTTAAAGAGTATTTTCATGGTCGGCCTGATCTATTATCAATCAATATTAGTGAACAAGGCAGTTTACAAGCATTGTATGATTTTTTAGGACAAGAGAGCCAACATCTTAGCCTCTTCCCACACCTCAACAAGGGCGCTCAAGTCTCCAACTGGAGAGACTACAAACATGTTAATAAAATAAATAGTTTGAGTGCAGGTAAATACCATCGAAGATTTTTTGATTATCATTATTAGCGCAAAGCGTTCTTTCCGTCTATAACGACAGTAAAGCCACCGCAGCTTGTAATTTTTCATTGAGTTCACGATTGGTCAATACTTGCTTTTTAACATCAAAGTTATCAAAGAAACTGGGGATAGAGAGTGTCGCTTTCACATCCGCTGCAAAATAATGTGCAGAGCCAGCAGCGCTTGCTAATACACTGGCAGCACCACCAGGGCCAGGTGAGGTCGCTAACATTAATATCGGTTTATTTTGATAGAGCTTCATATCAATACGTGATGTCCAATCGAACAAGTTTTTAAAAGCCGCAGTATACGAGCCGTTATGCTCAGCATAAGAGATAATAATCGCATCCGCTTCGCCTAGCTTTTTGAAAAAATCTTGCGCTTGTTGGGGTTGTCCTAATTGCGCTTCACGAACATCACTAAAAATAGGCATCTCATAATCGTTAATGTCCAACACCTCAATTTCTGCGCCTTTTATTAAATTGGCAGCATAAGTTGCTAACATTTTATTAATTGAATTTTGACTATTACTGGCGGCAAATGCTAATACTTTCATGGTGTTTCCTTGCAGTGGTGATTCATTAAGTGAATGAATCATAACAATGAGTCATTCATTAATAAACATCAATAATGGCAAAAGATAATTTCCATATGCCACCTTATTAAACTGATTTAATATTAACCTAACCAAATAGCCATGTGGTTATCCCAGTGCCATTGCGTTTGTTGCATATTATGAACCCGCCCTAGCTCGCCATTACCGGTGCTTAATACCCTCTTTTGATGGTAATAAACAGCGCCGCAAACATCATTTAAAGACTGAATTTTTTGCAGTTTTTTATTGCTGATATGCCAAGTTGCATAACAGTTTCCACGTGGCGAGGTGGCTATTATCTGTTGCTCATTAATGGCAATGCTACCAATGTAATCATCAAAACGTAACCACTGCTCTTCAGCACCCATTAAGGGGCTGGCTTGTTGATCACCAAATTGATGCTGATAAACCAATGGCAGTAATTCATCTAGGCCTTGATATTGACAGGCAAACACCACCAGCCCCTTTTTATTGACGGATAAGTGACGAATACTCAGCTGCTGGTTTTCCAGTGTGATGGTTTGTTTCACTTGCCCGCTGGTTTTATCAATATAGAGCAGTGCAGGTTGCATGGTATCGAGGTTTGTTTTTTTGCGGCCACGGGTTTTAATACCACCAAGCGCCAAGATGAGATGTTGATTGTTTGGGTGCATCACAATTTCATGCGCCCCCAGACCCAAACCATTAAACTCGCCTATTTTAGTTATTTCATCACCCAGCTGATAGATACCAATGGATGTCTGCGATGAGTCACTCTCTCCTTCGCAGACATAAAGTAACCCTTGTTGATCAAAACAACCATGTCCATAAAAGTATTTTCCCGCTTCTATTTGATAATGATTGATCGTTTTACCCGTGGCGGGATCAAATTGAATCAGGTAATTGTCGGGGCGACGGGCAAACACCACCGCTTGTTGATGAATGTTATCAATGGCAATGCCATGACCGCGTGTGGGCAATACAAATTGGCTAAGTGTATTACCTTGTAAATCGCTTCCTACTAAAAAAAATTGCTGTTGCTGTTTAGCGCAAGCATAAAGTATGGGTGCACTATTAGTCATAGTGCTAGTAGTAGCAACACTCGCCGAGGGAAAAAGCCCAGCTAAGCTAAGCTGCGCTGAAAAACGTAGGAAGTCGCGGCGTAACATATCCTAATCACCATCGGTGGCGTTAAAACCAACGATAATATTAAGCGCGAGAGGCAACTCATCTTGTAGTTGATAACTGAGTTTATCCATGGACATTTTACTGCGATAAAGCTGCTTTAATCCTGTTTTGTCGCTGAGTAATTTTTTCAAACTGGGATCAACTGGCCAGCCAGTTAATAACTCTTTAAAAGTATCTTCAATGCTATTCGCGAGGTAAACTTTTTTCTCTGCTAATAACAGCGGTTTTACCCCTTGTAAAAAATATTTTTGCAGTGCTTGATAACTACTTTTAAGCTGCAACATTGACGTTTCTGAGCGCCATGCTTCTGCTTGATAAGGACGAGGATGCGTTTTACCCAGAGGCATTAAAAACTTTTTATTAATAAAACTAAGCTGATGAGAAAGCTCGGCAATCAAGCGTTGCTCAATCACTTTTTGCTGTTTTTTATCTTGGCTTTGTAACAGTAACTGCGGGCCATATTGCTCAGACCACGCCGTACTAATACGTTGGCTATTAGCATCTAAATGGGTTGCAATGGCGCTGGCTAATGGACAATTTTGAGCATTGAGTTGTTGCTCGAAAATCAATAACTCTAATGCACCTAAACCACGCACCGCCACACTTTGTTCACTTACCTGTTGGGCATTCCAATCCGTTTGTCCTGATTGTAATAACAACTTTATTTTACGCCCGGTAATGTCTTTTTTATCAGGCCAAAACTGTATCGACCAAGCAAGATCAAGATCGTTAATGGGCCCTTTGGTCACTCCTTGTAGGGGCATCCACGCTTGCATGGTTTGTAGCCAGCTTTGTTGGATATTTTGCTGCTCAGCAGAAAAATCAGCAGTGCGACAAAAGGCATGAATGGACGTGGCTAAAGTTTGACTTTTCTGATTAAAAAATTGGCTTTGCTCTATTTTTAACGTGTTGATCTGTTCCACGATATTAAAATCAGCACTGATCACAGGCGTTGCGATAAGACAACTGAGTAATAGTATTTTTTTCATTTTTAGACCTACAAAGAGTTAAGAAATTTAAGGAGTGCTTGACGTTCGCTCTGATTAAACGCTAATACTTGCTGTTTTGCTTGCTCAGCTTCACCACCATGCCAAACAATCGCTTCTAATATATTACGTGCTCGTCCATCATGCAGTAAAAAAGTATGACCGTTCACTTCTTGCTGGTAACCCAATCCCCACAAAGGTGATGTACGCCACTCTTGACCATTGGCTAAAAACTCAGGACGATTATCAGCAAGGCCAATGCCCATATCATGTAATAAAAGATCCGTATAAGGGGTTATTTTTTGCTCTGATAATGCCAGCAGTGTCGGGCGTTTCGCAGTGGTATAACTATTAATGTGACAAGCGTTACAATTTGCTTGCTCAAACAGTTTTTTTCCCGCGATAACTTGTGGATTATTAATACCTCGGCGAGCAGGAACAGCAAGATGTTGACTGTAAAATTCAACAAAATTAAGAATGTTATCACTAACCTCTAATTTTCCACCATGTGGCGCTTGTTGACAGTTTAACTGTTTATCGGTGCAATCATCGCTTAAAAACAGTCGAGAAGTTAGCCCTAAATCGCCTGCAAAAGCAGCTGCATTTTGTTGCATTAAAGTGGGTTGACCTGCTTTCCAGCCAAAACGGCCAATGGTTGTTTGTTGTTTTTCTATATCCCAAACATAATTAATTTTACCGCTGATACCATCTTTGTTGACATCATCAGGATCGGCATTTTTTAACATATCTTGCACGCTGATAGTTTCTAATAAGCCTAAACCTATCATGGCCGGAGCAACACGTGCAGAAAGCATGACATCTTGGTGCATCGGGCCATATTTTAGATCACTAATTGAGAGGGTTGGTGTGCGTAATTCAACGTGAAAGCCATCTTTAAACGACACCTTGTGATAGCTATATTGTATCTGCACTTGTCCTTCAGGTTCAATGCCCTGAATCGCCATATCTTGTAGTTGACCACCGTACGTTGGGTCACCAATACTGCCCTGCTTGATAAGCTTTTCTTTTTGCTCTGCTGTTTTTGCAGGAATACTCAAGCGTACTAACATGGTGATGGCATTGCTTTCTCCCGCTTCTTTGCCTTTGCCACGACCATCTTTGATATGACAACCTTGGCAAGCGTTAGTATTCATGATCGGACCCAATCCATCACGTGCATCGGTACTTGCAGGTGCACTTACCCAAGGGTTACGAAAAAAACTATTACCAACGCTAAAATCAAGTCGTTTCATCATTTCGAGATTACTTGCTGGCATCGAATAGGCGTTACTGCCTGTTTGTTTGGTGGTTGTGCCACCGCCTGATTTGGCTGATTCTGCCAGTGTTGGCATGCTTAAAAGAAGAAAAAAAAGAGGAAAAAACTGTGGCTTCATAGTATTTTAAACTCAAAAAAAAAAGGCGGAAAGTTCCGCCTTACTATATATCACGCGATTTTAGAGCTTAAAACTCGTGATCGGCGGTATCTGAATTTAAGTTAGTAACCCCTAAAACACCTGCCGCTTTTTCAATTTCAGCCGTTTGTACCACTAAGCTTTTAATGGATGCAGCGACTAACGCATTACCACTTTTATTACCTGTTGCAATCAGTTGATCAAATGCAGTGCCTTTTTCTGCCGAGCTAACCAATGTATGTACTTGATTGTCCGCCGCAGTGACCGCTTTTGAGGTTTGCTTGGCGACGTTTTTATCACTTTTAGCAACCAAATCATTCAGGCTTGGACCCGTTACTTTTGTACCATCGATACGTGTGTAACTACCGAACCAAACATTGCTGATCCCTTTTTGGTTAAAGTAGTGTGAGTTATGCGTATTGTCAGAGAAACAATCATGCTCATCTTCAGGAGAGTTCGCTTCTAATGCCACTTTCATACGCTCACCCGCAAGTTCACCCAGTGAAAGCGACCCCATGCCAAACAGCATGATACGCAGACCCTCTTTGGGCGCTTTTGCAGTTAATTCACTGCGGTAGTTTTCACCATTGTCAGCCCATTGTGTTTGCATCCAAGCAAGGTCGCTCACTAACAGTGTTGAAGTCGCTTGTAAGTATTCAGCACGGCGGTCACAATTTCCACCCGTACAGCCTGTACCTTGTACATAATCTGTGTAACTACGTGCGCCAGCACCTGCATTGGTTCCGTTTAAATCTTGACCCCATAATAGGAACTCAATCGCATGATAACCCGTTGCAACATTTGCTTCAGAGCCTGCAAGTTCATTTAAACTTGCAAGTAATTCAGGGGTGATTTTATTGACATCAATTTTGTTATTACCGATTTGTAACTCTTTATTCGCGATAATATTCGCCGTTGCTCCTGCATTACCTAATTCGTGATTATAAGCACCTACTTTAACATAATCGATCATACCTTCATCAAGTGGCCATGCGTTTAACTGCCCTTCCCAATCATCAACAACGGCATTACCAAAACGAAATACTTCACTTTGCTGATAAGGAACACGTGATGCAAGCCAAGCCGTTTTAGCAGACTTGAGTGTTTTCTCTGATGGTGAAGCAATTAAATTTTTAATCGCTTTATCAAGTTGCTGTGCAGTAGTACCTGCATCTTGATATACCGCAAGGGCGATATCTGCATAATGGTTAACCACCTCTTTGGGCTGTGTTGCAAATGCATTTTGGCTAATAAATGCGGTACTAATAAATAATGCGAGAGCACTTTTTTTCATGTTGATCTTCCTTTGTATCTACAAGATAGTTGTTGTTAATGGTTATCATTAATTTCATTATGCAATTGTAAAACGAATTGATAATGATTTGCAACACACTTTGTAAAAAATTTGTTATAATATTTTCAGCTCATATTGTTAAGGATGATTTATGCCACTCTCTCGTCGCCGTTTTATTGCCAGTTCACTGCTCTTACCTTTTAGCACCTTGCTTCCACGCATTAGCCTTGCAAGCCCCGAAGTGGGATTTGATTATGTGCTAACCGCACAACCAGCAACACTTGATATCTCCCCTGAGGGTTCAACTGCAGGTTTCGGTTTTGATGGACAATTTCCCGCCCCTGTTTTGCGTGCTAAGCAGGGTCAAAAGATTCGTATTAAATTTATTAATTTACTAAAAGAGCCAACCACCATTCATTGGCATGGTTTGCGTATTCCCATTGAGATGGATGGCGTACCCTTTTTAAGTCAGCCTCCGATTAAGTCCGGTGAATTTTATATTTATGAATTTACGCCACCTGATGCGGGTACTTTTTGGTATCACCCCCATGTAAATAGTATTGAACAATTAGGCAAAGGATTAGTGGGCGCGTTTATTGTCGAAGAGTCAGATAATGAACTAAAAAAATTAGCCTTTGATCAAGATATTCCTCTGCTACTTAAAAACTGGCACCTTGATGATCAAGGCCACTGGTTACCTTTTTCGACACCGAGACAATCTGCACGCATGGGTACACCCGGACGTATTGAAACCATTAATGGTTTACGCGCGCCACAATTAAAAGTACAAGCGGGATCGTTAGTACGTTTACGATTTTTAAATGTCGACAATACCGTGATGTATCGAATTGTAATGCCCAAAGGACTTGATGCAAAAGTAATCGCTATTGATGGCAATGCCGTTAATGTACCTTTTTCTTTACACGAACCTTGGGCGATGGGACCCGGTATGCGCTTAGATATCGCTTTTATTGCCCCATCAAAAGAGGGGCAAGTGATTGATATTAAAAACCGTCAAGGCAAACTTAACTTCAACTTTTTTACCCTAATAACGGAAGGTAAAGCAGCACAAAAAACAAAAATAATTCCTACGTTACCCGCTTCTGTTATCCCAGTACCCGATATAAAAAATGCACAAAAAATCAACTTCACTTTCGAGTGGCAAGGCGCAATTACTCCTGCGGATAAGTTATTGCAAGGTAAACATGATTTTTGGGTGATCAACAAACGTGCATGGGAAGGCATGAGCAGAGACAATATTCCAGCACCTTTGGTAAAATTAGAGTTAGGTAAAAGCTATATTTTTAATTTGCGTAACGTCACGCAATATCATCACCCGATTCATCTACATGGGCATACATGGACAGTATTAAAATCTAATAAACGTGACATTCATCCTCAGGGATACCACACAGACACGGTTTTATTAGGTAAAAATGAAACCGTACAAGTAGCCTTTGTTGCAGATAACCCCGGACGTTGGATGTACCACTGTCATGTTATTGAGCATATGAATACTGGGTTGATGGGCTTTATTGAAGTAAGCTAGATTAATTGAGCGTTGCATTTTTTGTAGGAACTAACCTAAAAAAACCAGCAAACAACGAGGTAAATATACAATTTCCAACACTTAGCTTAAGGGGTTTATACCCCTGTTACTTCAAGATGCTTTGTCAGGCACAAGTTCGACAATTAGAACAAGGCGCAACACGAGGTAATCTATCGAACGGTTAACTGCGTTAACCTTCTAGCGATAGGATTAAAAAAAAGACTTTAATCCTTTATTGTCATTCACTTTTTGAGTGTTGCAACGCTGAGCTGGTTTTCGAGCTTGCGCCCCGCAGGGCAAGGCAACTTGTACCAATCTACGTTGTTATAAAATTTCGACTTAGAATGACTATTAAATAATTAACGTCTTTATGTTAATTATACCGATAGAGGATTAATGTGTTTTTATTAATCTCTCGAAAGGTTCAATTTTATGCCTAGTATATCGGCATAATTTGCCTTGCTGACTTTGCATCTTGAAGTATTATGGGTATATCTATTTCACGTATTTTCTTAGGAAGCATGACGTGGGGGCTGCAAAATAATCAACAGGAAGCCAACGCGCAGATTGAATATGCACTCTCGCAAGGTATTAAATTTTATTGATACCGCGGAGATGTATGCTATACCCACCCAAAGAGTCAAGACAAAAAAAGCAGGGGGCACATCGAAAAACGGAT
>NZ_ATUO01000019.1 GCF_000420245.1 Psychromonas hadalis ATCC BAA-638
TTTTTGCTTGGCGAACATAGCGCTGTGGTACCACCTGATCCCTTTCCGAACTCAGCAGTGAAACGCAGTTGCGCCGATGGTAGTGTGGGGTCTCCCCATGTGAGAGTAGGTCATCGCCAAGCGCCTAATAAACGGAAAATCCCTGTTGACTATGTCAGCAGGGATTTTTTCGTTTAGGCGTTAAGCGATGACTGTTCGAGCATGGAAAGATTAAAGTGGATATTTGGACAGAAAGAAATGATTGATAATCATTTCTGAGATATATCATAGTAATGAGTGGGCAATGCGTATAGTGATAGTCGGGTGAGTTTTCCGATAGGCAAGGTTTACGAGCAATGTTCATCCATCGCTAGATTCCCCTCTTTAATTAAAATAATGAAAAAAATCTATTGACTACGTCAGCAGATTCCTAAGATGAGAAGTCTGATATTCATATATTGGAAGCAAAAAAAACCACTAACAACAAATGTTATTAGTGGATTAAATAATATTTTATAGTGATCTATAGAATATAACGACTTAAATCTTCATTTTCTACTAAATCATCTAATGCATTTGCGACATAACTTTCATCAATGGTAATACTCTCACCACTGCGGTCTGAAGCTTCATAAGAAAGTTCATCCATAATGCGTTCCATTAAAGTATGCAAACGACGTGCACCAATGTTTTCAGTGGTTTCATTAACATGCCAAGCAGATTTAGCTATTTTGTTAATACCATCTTGAGTGAAATTAATGGTGACACCTTCGGTGGCTAAAAGTGCTTGGTATTGCTCACTGAGCGATGCTTTAGGCTCGGTAAGAATACGGGCTAAGTCTTCCTCTTTAAGTGCTTCTAGCTCGACACGGATTGGCAAACGCCCTTGTAGTTCTGGGATCAGATCAGAAGGTTTTGCGACTTGGAATGCACCCGATGCGATAAATAACATATGATCTGTTTTCACCATGCCATGTTTAGTGCTCACTGTTGAACCTTCAATTAGAGGTAATAAGTCACGCTGTACCCCTTCACGTGAAACGTCAGGGCCACTGCTATCACCGCGTTTACATATTTTATCGATCTCATCAATAAAGATAATACCGTTGTTTTCTGCTGCAAAAATAGCACGCTCTTTAAGATCTTCTTGGTTAATAAGACTGGCGGCTTCTGTTTCAACAATCGCTTTTAACGCATCTTTTATTTTCATTTTGCGTTTTTTAACTTCACCTTTACCAGATAGATTTTGGAACATACCCTGTAATTGATTGGTCATCTCTTCCATACCCGGAGGAGCCATAATTTCAACACCAATTTGTGGTGCAGGAACATCTACTTCAATCTCTTTGTCGTCAAGCTTACCTTCGCGCAGTTTCTTACGGAATGATTGGCGAGCAGCACCTTCAGTGACGGTATCGCCACTGGTATCCCATTCACCAGATGTTTTAGCGGGGGGAATTAGAATATCTAAAATTTTATCTTCGGCGATATCTTCCGCTTTTTTGGTTACCTTTTTCATCTCTTGCTCACGAGTGATCTTAATTGCTACATCAACCAGATCACGTACAATGCTTTCTACTTCTTTACCGACGTAACCTACTTCAGTAAATTTTGTTGCTTCTACTTTAATAAAAGGAGCATTGGCAAGTTTAGCAAGACGACGAGCAATCTCTGTTTTACCAACACCAGTAGGGCCGATCATCAAAATATTTTTGGGTGTCACTTCTTGACGAATCTCTTCATCAAGCTGCATACGACGCCAGCGATTACGTAAAGCAATCGCGACTGCGCGTTTTGCTTTGCTTTGTCCAATAATGTGATGATCTAATTCAGCGGTTATCTGCTTGGGAGTCATGTCTGACATAATATTATTTTCCTATTTATCGCTACTATTTTCATTACTATCGAAATTAATCACTTCGATAGTCTGGTTAGTATTGGTGAATACACAGATATTACCTGCAATGGTTAATGCTTTTTCAACAATAGTTTTCGCATCTAAATCAGTATTTTCAAGCAATGCGATTGCTGCCGATTGGGCAAAGTTGCCACCAGAACCAATGGCGATAATATCGTTTTCTGGGCGAACCACATCACCGTTACCAGTAATAATGTATGAATGTTTGGCATCTGCAACGGCTAATAATGCTTCAAGCTTGCGTAATATTTTATCGGTGCGCCAATCTTTCGCGAGTTCTACCGCTGCGCGCTCTAAGTTACCTTGATGAGCTTGTAATTTAGCTTCAAAACGTTCCAGTAACGTGAATGCATCTGCCGTACCGCCAGCGAAGCCCGCAATAACTTGATTATTATATAAACGATGCACCTTACGTGCATTACCTTTCATGACGGTGTTGCCGAGAGAAACTTGACCGTCACCACCTACAACCACTTGGTTGCCACGGCGAACTGAAACAATAGTTGTCATTTTAATTACCTGTTTATTGATATCTATTTAATAGATATAGGGGGAAAGGGAGGATATTTCAAGGGAGTAAAAAATAGAAAAGGGTAAATTTTCATTTACCCTTTTATTTGCAGTTGTATTAACGCCAATACCAAATTTGGCAGCCATTAATTTTTGCGCGTTGTAGTTTATGACGTTCTTTTTCTGCAACACGTTTTCTATCGTATGGACCAAGAATGACACGATACCATGAGCCTGTTTTTTTAACCGTGCTGTTTAAGCCTTGAAAAGCGATACGTGCTTTTAATGTTTCAGCATCCTTCTGTTTTCTGAATGACCCGCACTGCATCTGATAAGGGCGTGTATTCTTTTTCTCTTCAGGAATATCGACCTCAACCTTTTTGCTTGGTAGTGATTTTTCATACTGCCATTTTGGCTGAGGCTTTTCAGGTAAGGCTTCCTCTTTTTTAATCGTCTGTTTTTTTACTTTTTGAACCGCCTCTGGTTTATCAACAGCAAATATAAAATAGCCGATAAATGCAACCAGTGATAGCGCAATAGTAAACGCTAAAAAAGGAAAACCTTGCTTGGTCTTTTTTTGAGGGCGTTTGGGTGCTGAGCGCCTCTCTTTTCTAATACCAACATTTTTTTTACGTCTACTGGAAGGCGCCATATTACATGCGCTCTAAGGTATTAATACCTAACAATGATAATCCCTGTTTTAACGTTTTAGCGGTTAACGCGGCTAATTTTAAACGGCTCTGTTTTTGTGCTTCAGTTTCTGCAGTTAAAATTGGGCAGGCTTCGTAGAAACTTGAGAATAAACCCGCTAATTCGAACAGGTAGGCACATAGGAAGTGTGGCATGCCCTGTTTACCCACTTGGCTAATAATCTCATTAAATTGCATTAATTTGTTAGCGAGATCTTTCTCTTTTTCCTCAGTAAAGGAAACATCAGCTGTGATGCTATCCATCTCAATTTTTGCTTTGTTGAAGATACTGGCAACACGCGTGTAAGCATATAAGAGATAAGGTGCGGTATTACCTTCAAAACTGAGCATGCTATCAAAGCTAAAGGTGTAATCGCTGGTACGATTTTTAGAAAGGTCTGCATATTTAACAGAAGCGATCCCAACAACAGAGGCGATATGACGAAGTTCATCTTCCGCCATCTCTTGATTTTTCTCTTTAACTAACTCGTATGCACGTTCTTCAGCTTCGGTGAGTAGATCAGCAAGTTTGGGTGTTGAACCTGCACGTGTTTTAAAGGGTTTACCATCATCCCCCATCACGGTGCCAAAAGGCATATGTTCAAGTGTGGTTTCTGGTTTCACAAACTCAGCTAAACGAGCAACTTCAAATACTTGCTGGAAATGTAGACCTTGGCGTGCATCGACGAAGTAAAGTGCTCTGTCTGCATTTAATACTGATTGACGGTAACGAATGGCCGCTAAATCAGACGTTGCATAAAGGAAACCACCATCTTTTTTCTTGATGATAACAGGAAGAGGCTCACCCTCTTTATTTTTAAAATTATCTAAAAATACACATTTAGCGCCTTGGCTCTCTTGCAGTAATCCCTTTTTATCAAGGTCACTGACAACGACGGATAAGTCTTTATTGTAAGCACTTTCACCGCGAATATCTTCTAGGCTTAAGCTAACACCTAAACGCTGATAGGTTTCTTGGCAGTGTGAAATACTGATCTCTTTAAACTCTTTCCACAGTGTTAGGCACTCTTCATTACCACTTTGTAGTTCAACAACCAGGAAACGCGCACGGTTTGCAAACTCTTCTGATTCATCAAAACGTGCTTTTGCTGCGCGATAAAATACTTCTAAGTCTGCTAGATTTTTTGAAATTTCGATGTTTTGTGCACGTAACTCTTCCATGTAAGCGAGTAACATACCAAATTGTGTTCCCCAATCACCTACGTGGTTTTGACGAATTACATTTTGACCTTGAAATTCTAAGGTACGTGTTACAGCATCACCAATGACGGTTGAACGCAAGTGACCAACATGCATCTCTTTAGCAAGATTTGGTGATGAGTAGTCGATAACAATGTTCTGTGGTTCGCTGACTAATTCAACATTTAAACGTCTATCGGCATAAGCGCTATCGATCTGTTTTTCAAGGAAGTTTGGATTAATGAAAAAATTAATAAAACCGGGCCCTGCAATCTCAGTTTTAATAATAAGTTCTGATGCAGGCAAGTTTTTAACGATCAACTCCGCTAAGGCCCGAGGATTCTGCCTTGCGGGTTTTGCTAACATCAAAGCAAGGTTGTTAGCAAAATCACCATGAGATTTGTCTTTAGTACGATCAATGACAATACGTGGCTGAATATCTTTTGGGAGAACTTGTTGTTTTTGAAGGGCAATAATTGCTTGTTCAAGTTGTTGCTGGATAAACGCTTTCATAGATAATTCACCAATTGATACAGACTAAAAAGAGAGGGGGAATTCTACAATTTATCGACTGGGAAAACTAGGGGAGCGTGCAGGTCTCGCTTATTTATTAACGTAACCTATGCTGTAATAATTATATAAAATCAATACAGGCTAAAAATAGAAGAGGAATTCTACCGTTTATCGATTGGGAAAACTAAGGGGCAGTGTAGATCGAATCTATTATATTAATGGATTCGACCTACGTGGAATATGAGAGGTTACATAAACTCAAACTCGTGACTGGCAATCACCACTTGATGTAGTGTTTCCTCCTCTTGGTTACTGAGGTTTTCGAGTGCCAGTTCCGCTTCAATGGTCGGGGAATTGTAAGCTGCCGTTTGCATCAGCTCAATTAACTGCATATCAAGTTTCATGGCGAGCGCAACGACATCATCAATGGCTAAATCAGGTTGCAGTTTCATCTGTTGGCATTTCATAGGAAAGCTCTGATCAAAAATATTGTCTAACCATGTTTCTAGTAAGCTCGCGGGGGCTTGTTGGGCATATTCATGTAGATGATAATAGGATAACTGTTCTTTGTTACGCATAAAATCGAGCAGTAATTTTACCTTTTCATCGCTCGCTTCCAAGCTTAAACGCAGATAGAGATCGGCGAGTGCAATATGACACTCTTCAATATAAGCTAAAAACTCTTTTATTGGCTTGAAACGCATACTCGACTCCTTGGGAAATATGATTTATACCCCTTAAAGCGTAGTTACTTTATATTTGTTTACGTATAAAAAACCAACATAAATAGAGTAAACGTTGAATTGTCACTTGCTTTTTTCGTAAGTCGAATTAAGACTCTAATAATATCAATTAGTTACTGGTTATATATACCCGTTACCATTCAAGATACAAAGTTCAGCAAGTGGAGAGGTGAACTGATTCTAGGCGGTAAGTTGAAGCTCTAACTGGTTCAAGCGAAACTTACTAACAACGAATATGTTTGCCTCACCGCTTGCCCTGTGGGTCGCTAGCTCGCCTCTTGTGTAAGCATGGCAATTCAGCGTTGCAACACTTGATAAGGACTAGCCATTAAAGAATGAAAGTATTTTATTTCATTTTACCGATAGAGGATTAATGTCTTTTTATTAATCTCTCGTAAGACCTTCATGTTGCGCCTTGCCTTGGTATCCGAGCTAGTGACTGAATAAAGTATCCTGATTGGTAACGGGTATGACCTCTAAACGTGCATAAGCGGTCATCAACCATTTACTGCCAACGTCTGAGAAATGTACCTGTAAACGGCTATTTTCACCACTTCCTTCTTGCGCAATAATGGTTCCTTCACCAAATTTAACATGTTTAACTTGCTGGCCTAATTGGAAACCTAATACATCTTGGCTTTCGCTTTTAAAAGTGCTTGGTAATGGCGCAGGTTGCATTCGTTTTACTTGTGTTTTTTTACGCACAAAATGAATATCTTTTTCAGGTAGTTCGGCAATAAAGCGAGAGGGCGAATGAAATTTCTCTTGCCCGTATAAACGACGACTTTCAGCATGGCAGATGGTGAGCTTTTTCATGGCACGGGTCATGCCAACATAACAAAGGCGACGTTCCTCAGCTAAACGTGTTTCATCTTCGGTGGAGCGTTGTCCCGGAAACATGCCTTCTTCAACCCCGACCATAAAGACCTGTGAGAACTCTAACCCTTTTGCTGAATGCATGGTCATCAGTTGCACCGCATCTTCAAATTCATCGGCTTGGTTATCACCGGACTCTAACGCAGCATAAGCAAGAAAAGCGGTGAGTTCATCCATCTCCTGTTCTTCTTCAGGCACTTTAAATTGCTGAGCCGCTGAAACCAGTTCTTGTAAATTTTCAATGCGTGTACGGGATTTTTCACCTTTCTCTGCTTGAAACATTGCTTTTAAACCAGAATGGCTAATGATGTGATCCACCATTTGAAACAGTGGTAATTCTGATGTTTCACTTTTAAAACGACTTACTAGCTCTATAAAGCCATTTAGAGAACTTCGTGCACCTGCGCTGAGTTGTTTATTTTCAAGTAAATAAACGGCAGCTTGCCACATCGTATAACCCTGCTCACGGGCACAAAATCTAATTTTATCGAGGGTGGTATTGCCAATTTTACGTTTTGGTTTATTAACAATACGTTCAAACGCGGCATCATCTTGGTGGTTATTCATTAAACGCAGATAAGCCATGCTATCTTTTATTTCCAAACGGTCAAAGAAGCGCTGTCCACCATAAATATGAAACGGTATTTGATTGTTCATAAACTCTGTTTCAAAGAGGCGAGATTGAGCATTGCTACGATATAAAATGGCACAATCACAAAGTTTGTTACCTTCACGCTCCCATGCTTTAATTTGTGAGGTGACATAACGTGTTTCATCATAATCATTGAATGCGCTGTAAATTGCGATAGGCTCGCCATCTTCACCGCTGGTCCATAATACTTTACCTAAGCGATTACTATTGTTTTGAATCAATTGGTTAGAAGCGTTAAGGATATGCCCTGTGGAGCGATAGTTTTGTTCTAAACGCACGGTGACGGGGTTATTTTTCTCTTTTAAGAAACGTTGGATATTTTCAACATCAGCACCACGCCAACCATAGATAGATTGGTCATCATCACCGACAATGGTTAAAAAATTATTACTGTCTGTGAGCAAGTTTAACCACGCGTATTGTAATTTATTGGTATCTTGAAATTCGTCCACTAAAACGTGTTTAAAGCGATCTTGGTAATGTTTTAATAGTGCCTCGTTATTGAGCAATAACTCATGTGCGCGCAATAACAATTCTGCAAAATCCACTAATCCTGCTAATTGGCATGCTTCTTCATAGGCTTGATAAACTTGTAAGCGTTGTTTCTCTTGTAAGCTATAACCGGCATCAATATGTTTAGCACGTAATCCTTCATCTTTTTTATCGTTGATATACCACTGTAGCTCTTTGGCGGGGTAAAATTTATCATCAAGGTTAAGCGTTTTGATAATACGTTTAACCATTTTTAGCTGATCATCACTGTCGATGATCTGAAACTGCTCGGGCAGGTTGGCTTGTTGATAATGCAACCGCAATAAACGATGGGCGATACCATGAAAAGTACCAATCCACATGCCACCAATCTGAAAAGGGCAGATATCCGCGATACGGCCACGCATCTCTTTGGCTGCTTTATTGGTAAAGGTTACCGCTAAAATACCATAGGTTGGAATGTTTTTTTCCTGCATTAACCATGCGATACGATGGGTTAAAACACGGGTTTTACCACTTCCTGCACCTGCGAGTACCAGCATATTTTGTTCTGGTGCAGAAACGGCAGCCCGTTGAAAATCGTTTAAACCATCAGTTAAGTAGGAAACATCCATAGAGAGATACCTGTTTATTTATTCAGTGAATTAATAATACGTGAAGATGTACTTATCAACAAGTTGATCGTTTTATTTATCACTTTTTGGCGGCGTTAAAAGGCTCTATTAAAAAATAGAGCTGTTTAAGCTGGCTAATTTCAACGGTGGGTAATAGTGTTGCGCCCGTTAATGATTGTTGATGTTCATTTAACCAAACAGCTTGCGCACCACTGTTCTGTGCACCGTACACATCGCTGATCAGGTGATCGCCAATGTGTAAAATATCACTCACTTCAATCTTTAAACGTCTTGCTGCTTCGATAAAAAGATCGGCTGCGGGTTTGGCTTTGAAACCTTCACCTGCTTTAAGAATAAACTCAAATTTATCATGCAGACCGATCTGTCTTTCATCGACATTACCATTGGTGATCGCAATAATAGGATACTGCTTACGAAGCGTTTCTAATAAAAGTAAACTTTCTTCAGGTACTTTAAAATCACTGCGTAAGCGTAAAAATTCTTGAAAGGCCACTTGCGCATATTCAATCGCTTTATATTCACTAATGCCATAAATAACCATAATACGTTTTAGTATTTCAAGTCGCCATAAAGAGACATCTTCTTTTAATTTAGGAAATTCATGCGCAAGGTGGTTTTTATATAAAGCCCACTGGCGAACATCTAATTCACTCAGTTCTGGGTAGGTCTGATTGAGGTGAATTAAAAAATTGGCTTCTGCTTTTTTGATGATCGGGTGGTTGTCATATAAGGTATCATCAAGATCAAAGCTAATCACTTTAAACGATTTTAAGGGGCGATAAAATTTCATGTTTTTTTCCGTTTAGCGCGTGGGTGTGCTTTGTCATACACCTCGGCAAGATGCTGAAAATCAAGATGTGTGTACACTTGTGTGGTGGATAAATCGGCATGACCTAATAACGTTTGTACTGCGCGTAAATTGCCACTGGACTCTAACATATGGGTGGCAAAAGAGTGGCGTAGCTTATGTGGGTTAAGGTGGCTAGGTAGGTTCTGCTGTAATCCCCATTTTTCCATACGTGCTTGTACACTGCGTGCGGAGATACGTCTTTTCAGTTTTGAGGTAAACAGAGCTGTTTCTCCCGCTTCACAAAAGTCAGGACGTACTTTTAACCATGCTTTAATGGTTTCAACGGCCTTTTTTGTGATCGGTAATAAGCGTTGTTTACTGCCTTTTCCGAGTACCATTACCTCTTTTTCGCGTAGTTTTAAATCCACTAAGTTAATGCCCACTAACTCACTGAGTCTTAATCCAGAAGAGTACATGAGTTCCATCATCGCTTGATCACGTAAACTTAAGGGATTATCGTCATTTATATTAAGTAGTTGAAATACTTCATCCACAGAGATGTTTTTAGGCAGTGGTTTATCAAGCTTAGGCGCTGCAACCCCCTTCGCTGGATTAAAAGTGAGTATTTCACACTCCACAAGATGTGTTAAAAAAGAGCGTAAAGCGGAAAGCTTGGTGGCGATGGAGCGGGCTTTTATTCCTTTGCTATTCAGCTTTTTAACCATCAAACGTACATGCTCACTGTCTAAATCTGTCCAGTTTGTTATCTGTTTTTCAGTCAAGAATAAAACAAACTCTGCGAGGTTACGTTGATAGTTTTTAATGGTGACAGGGCTTAAACCGCGTTGGCTTGCGATATGGTTAAGGTATTGGTCGATTGGTTTTTGTAGTGATTTCATCGCTTAGTATTACATGAAGACAGATCGGGTTAACCCGATCTGTTGTTATTAAATTTGAATCTGTCCATCATAAACAAACTCAGCAGCACCGGTCATACGTACACTTTGACCTGATTGCCAAAAGAACTTGAGCTGTCCACCGGGTAACTCAATGGTGCAATGGGTATCTAGCTTTCCTTGTAGTTGACCTATTACAGCGGCCGCACAAGCGCCTGTTCCACAGGCTAATGTTTCACCTACGCCACGTTCCCAAACACGTAATTTAGCAAAATCACGGCGGACAATTTCTAAGAAACCCACATTTACTTTATTAGGAAAGCGTTCATGATTTTCTAGCAGAGGTCCTAGTGTTTCCACAGGAGCCGTTTCAATGTCATCCACTAATACGATACAATGTGGATTACCCAGAGAAACCACGCCACATAATACCGTATGATCTTCGACACGAAGAATGTAGGTTTTTTCCTCTTTTTGTGCTTCAAAAGGAATTTTTGCAGGCTCTAAAATAGGCTTGCCCATATCCACGGTGATGTTGCCATCTTGCTCTATTTTAAGTTGGATTCTCCCTTTTGCAGTGCTGACGTTAATCACACGTTTTTGGGTTAACCCTTTTAACTTCACAAAACGAGCAAAACAACGCGCACCATTGCCACACTGTTCGACTTCACACCCATCTGCATTAAAAATACGATAATGGAAATCAAGCTCAGGATCGTAAGGTGCTTCAACCATTAACAGTTGGTCGAAGCCGATACCAAAGTTACGATCCGCTAAACGGCGGATCGCGTCTTTAGAGAGAAAAACATTCTGTGTCACATTATCAATGACCATAAAGTCATTGCCTAAGCCGTGCATTTTTGAAAATTGAATGTGCATCTATATTATATTTCCATCTGTTTTTTAAGATAAAATGTAACATTACTTATTTTTGTAAATATTTCATAACCGCTTTGGGCTAAGCCATTTATGTTTAGTTCGAGAAAGAAAAGCACAGTTTAATCGTTTAAATACTTCGTACATCCTGTACTACGCCCTACGGGCCATCTTACAGATGTTCAAATTATTTCCAGACTAATTTGTGAGCATTTTCCGACGCTGAAATAAGCTTAAATGGCAACGGCCTAAGTTGTTATGGTAAAACATGCTCACCAGCCCACAATGTGCGGTGCTCTTCACGTTCTCGAACGATAAATGCTTTTTCACCATCAACCATCACTTCAGCGGGGCGACAACGAGAGTTATAGTTAGAGCCCATCGTTGCACCATAAGCACCCGCACTGCGTATTGCCAAGTAATCACCTTCGGCAAGGGTTAATTGACGATCTTTCCCTAAGAAATCACCTGTTTCGCAGATAGGCCCAACAATATCGTAGTTACGTAGAGGGCGGGTTTCTGACTCAATAAGGCTTTTATTAAGTGGAATGATATTCTGCCATGCGCTATATAAAGCGGGGCGAATCAAATCATTCATGGCGGCATCAACAATGGCAAAACTTTTATGGTCGTTGATTTTCAAGAATTCAACTTTAGTGACTAAAATACCTGCATTTGCCATGATCGCACGACCCGGTTCAAATAGCAGTTTTAGTTTACGGTCGCCCATTTTTGCGATAATCGCATCCATATACTCTTTAGGCTCTGGTGGTGTTTCATTTTTATAAGGCACACCTAAACCACCACCGAGATCAAGATGGCTAATGGTAATACCTTTCTCTTCAAGTTGATCGATTAACAGTAACAATTTATCCAATGCTTCAATAAAGGGAGCAACTTCAGTTATTTGAGATCCAATATGACAATCGACCCCTTTCACTTCAAGAAACTCAAGGTCGTTGGCTAAATGGTAAACGGTTAATGCCTGTTCGATATCAATACCAAACTTATTCTCTTTTAATCCAGTCGAAATATAAGGGTGTGTACCTGCATCAATATTAGGATTAATACGAATCGACACTGAGGCTTTTAAATTTAACCCTTGTGCTACGCCATTAATGCGGTAAAGCTCTGAAATAGATTCTACATTGAAGCAATAGATGCCAGCTTGTAGTGCAGTTGAAATTTCAACTTCCGTTTTCCCAACGCCTGAAAAAACTACTTTTTTAGGATCGCCCCCTGCTTGAATAACACGTAATAGCTCACCAACAGAAACGATATCAAAACCTGAACCTAAACGTGCCATCAGGTTTAAAACGCCTAAGTTAGAGTTGGCTTTTACGGCATAACAGATAAGATGAGGGTGATCGCCCGCCGCTTGATCAAAGCCTTTCCAATGGCGCTCAATGGTGGCACGAGAATAGATATAAGCAGGTGTTCCTGACTTTGCTATAACGTCTTCGACAGGCAGTCCTTCAACAAAAAGACGACCATCATTCTGATAATTAAAGTGATCCAATTTTAAATCCTTTTTATTTGCTTGTTGGTAAAAGAGAGTGCGCGTTAATTAGGACGCTTTTTCTGTTTTTTGTTCAATACTTGCTTCTTTTTCTGGTGCTGTTTTTTGTTTTTCTATTGGTTGTGGTTCTTGAGGCACACGATAAAGAGGCCCTTTCATGCCACAGCCAATTAATAAGCTTGAAAAAAGCACGGGTACTACTAATAAATTGAGCTTTTTCATCGCTTATCCTAGTTAAATTATTTGAGCGCTCTATAATCGCACTTCATTGTTCAAAAGCAAAGGGGATCGATCGTGAATGACAGTCAATTTCAACAATTAGCGGATGAGTTGTATCAAACCATTGAAGATTGTATTGAGGAATCAGGTGCAGATGTGGATTATGATCAAAATGGTGGTTTGTTAACCCTAGAATTTGAAAACCGTAGTAAGCTTATTATTAATCGTCAGCAACCCTTACATCAAGTTTGGCTGGCAACACAGGAAAATGGCCATCATTATGATTACATTGATGGTAAGTGGATTGATGATCGTAGTGGAAATGAATTTTTAGCGTTTTTATCAGCCGCTATTTTTAAGCAGTCAGAAGAGCAAGTAGCGTTTAATTAACGCTACCTTACAGTGACTTAAAGGTAACGTTTAGCAATAATATAATAAAGGCTAAATAGCGTCACATAAAAAGCAATAATCCAGTTGTGATAGTTGCTATAACCTTGAATGATAAGATCAAATAGAGTGAATAATGCTAAAGTTAAAAATGTACTTTGTATCGCTTCGCTAACGATAATTTTATTATAAGTCATCATTTACTTTCTCCTATTACATCGAATTGATGCACTAAAGGTAGATCAGTTTTGCAAGAAAAAAAGGCTTTTATAGGGATAAAAGAGGTTAATTTTTAGTGCTTAAAACAATTGCTTGTTTTCAAAAGTCTTTTTATTTTGAATTAAAAAGGGAACGTTATTTTTGCGATAATTGTTCAAGTTTTACAATTAATAACTGGTAATATTATCATCACTTAATAAACAAACACTTATCAAAAATAAAGCTAATTGTTCAGGTGAGTGCAAAAGGAAGTAACATGTTTAAACTATTTTTTGTTTACCCGCTGATTTTACTTATCGTTGCTTGGTTAGCAAGTGACGTTGAAATTGGTGCGTCAGTCTACTCATTTGAAGATAATCACATCTCTATTGAGTTTCCTAAAGCGGTACTTCGCTCAGAAGAAAACCCCGAACCTTGGTATAGCTTCTATTGGAATGCAGAGTCTGCACGTGGTGGGCTACAAACGATTAATGATGCAGTGGTTAATTAGAGGTAACGTAAGTGAAAACTGTTATTTTTCCTGGTTCATTTGATCCTGTCACCAATGGCCATCTTGATCTACTAAAACGTGCTTCATACCTCGCAGAGCGAGTCGTAGTGGCCGTTGCAAAAAATGACACTAAGAAAACACTGTTTACTTTGCAAGAACGTTGCCAATTATTGAAACAGTCTACTGAGCAGATAGAGGGGATTGAGATCATCTCTTTTTCTGGTTTGTTAGTGACGTTTGCTGCCGAGCAACAAGCGCAAGCGTTACTACGTGGCATTCGAGGTGCAAGTGATGCAGATTATGAAATACAGCTTTCACAGGTAAATAAAGCACTGAATCCACAACTAGAAACTATATTGTTAGCGGCTAATGGGGCAACCGGGTTTATCTCTTCGACTGTTGTTAAAGAGGTATTTAAACACGGTGGCGATATCAGCCAGTTAGCGCCTCTCTGTGTTAAAAATGCGTTAATCACAAAACAGAATAAAAATAACTAAGCCTACAAGCAGAACTATTTTCTCTTTCTATAATTAACAAATAGAGAGAGGAGCCGTTATGCCAAAAAATGAACATTGTAGTTATATCAATCACCTTGGTGAACGTTGTCATACACATTCGCATTCTTCGCAGTATTGTTATTGGCATGATCCTGAAATCACTAAATCCAGCCCCGAAACAGCAAAAAATCTTGAAAAGCATGCGCGCGATGGTGGCATGTTGCATGGTATCTTTTTAAAAAATGCAAACTTAGAAAATTTAAACTTGGTAAGAAGAGATTCAAAGCTAGGGTTTGACCTTACAGGCGCTGATCTTTATCGCGCTAATTTACGTGGCGCTCATCTTTTTAACGTTATTTTTATTCGCGCCAGTTTAATGAAAGCAGATCTTTCTAATGCCAATATACATTGTGCGCATTTAGAAGAGTGCAACTTGCTAGGTGTTAAATTAACCGATACCAAAATAGAGCACATTAAAATTGGTAACAAGTTGATCCAAGAAAGTAGCGCGAAAGTGTTGGAGGAGCAAGGGAATAGCGCACAGGCAAAAGATTTTTATGAACAAGCAGAAGAGATCTACCGTAACTTACGAAAAACCAGTGAGCATCAAGGTTTGTTTACGTTATCTGGGCCTTATCTACGTAAAGAGTTAACCATGCGTCGCTTTCAAGAGAAACGTTGTTCGGTTAATCGACTCTCTTCAAAAGTGGTGGATCTATTTTGTGGTTATGGAGAAGACCCATTGCGGGTAATTCTGTTTTCATGGGCATTAATTGTTTTCAGTTCTTTTTTCTATTACATTTTTGGCTTGCGGTTTGCGGGAGAGTTTCAAGTTTTTTCTTTCGATCAAACTTTAGAACGCAATGTAATCTTCTTTTTTGAATGCCTCTATTATAGCGTGGTGACATTTACCACACTAGGTTATGGGGATTTTATACCTGTTGGTTTGTCGCGGGTGGTTGCCGCTTTAGAGGCGTTTACAGGTAGCTTTACCATCGCACTGTTTGTGGTGGTCTTTGTGAAGAAAATGACGCGTTGATAAAAAGTCGGGTCAGATCAAACTTAAATCACCTACTGTTAAGTTTGATCTGACCCGACTTAATTATGTTTGGCACTTCGGACAATAGACACTATTGCGAGAAGCTAATTTAAGCGATTTTAAGGCTGTTTGGCATTTTGGGCAGTTGTGCCCTGTTTTTCCATAGATGTGCAGTGTCTGTTGGAAATAGCCAGGTTTACCATCACTCCCCACAAAGTCTTTGAGTGTTGTACCCCCCTGTTTTATCGCTTCGGCTAAAATCTCTTTGATGGCATCGGTTAATCGTTGATAACGCGTTAGTGAAATATTACCCGCTGCGCGAGTGGGGTTAATACCTGCGATAAATAGCGCCTCTGTTGCGTAGATGTTACCTACTCCAGTGACCACCTTTTGATCCATGATAAATTGTTTAACTGACAGTTTTCGTTTGCCTGCTAATTCAAATAAATGCTCTCCCGTGAACGCTTCACTTAATGGCTCTGGGCCTAAATGGCTGAGTAGTTTTGAATCTTGTGGAGAGAGGCCTAACCATAAAATAGAACCAAAGCGCCGTGGGTCGGTATAGCGTAATAAGCATTGCTGAAAAATAAGATCGGCATGATCATGTTTTTCAGGTGCACTGCCTAGTGGACAAATTCGTAAACTGCCGGACATGCCTAGATGGATCAGCAGTGTACCCGACTCAAAATTAAGCAGTAAATATTTTGCACGACGATCGACAGAGAGTAATTCTTTATGTTGTAGGTGATCCAGTAAATCACTTGGAATCTTCCAGCGTAGTTGTGGTTGTCGAATAATAACATCGGTGATCGTTGAGCCAACAATATGTGGAATAATGCCACGGCGACTGGTTTCTACTTCGGGCAGTTCTGGCATGTTTTTTCTCCATTAGTCTAATATGATGAGTATATCAGTGTACTTTTTTTAAAGGGAAAAGCGATGCTAAGAATTCCCACTTGGTTAGTTGTTTTGGTTGGTCTGCTGTTTAATATATCCGCGGCCTTAATTACTCACTTTATAATTGAGGGAAAAACCAATCAACTGAATAGTTTATCGATGCAAATGAAAAACAATGATAAAGAGATAAGTTTGTTGTGGGTGCAGGTAGAGGGAATTGAACGTAAGCGAGAAACGCTCTATCTGTTAAAAAATCAAGGTGAACTAGATGAAGTGATTGCATTGCAGTTTAGTCGTTTGTTGGCGTTGCATTTGCAAGAGAATATCCCACTTGCAGATATTCAGTTGGTTGATAAAAAAATAGATAGCTACCAAGCTAATATCCGTAATGAGATAGATAACAAATTCTTTTTAAACTTAGAATTGGTTGAGTTAGAGATGCTTCTGCAAAGTGAGGTTGCTCGTTTGCGTAGCTGGTCACTTTTTTTACAGATGATTGGGCTGTCGCTTATTTTAGCGCGAGATTTAAGCCGACAACGTGCAGTTTAGTATTATACCAATTCGCCTAAGTAACAGATCGTTTTTACTGCTTTAAATGACTAATACCTGCGTGGCATTCAATCGCAATAGCCAGCTGCTCTATTTGACTTCGTCAAACAGTACGCAGTACAAAACAAATGACCGTTTTGCTTATTACTCAATCATGCGCCTTGACCTTAGTAATTTGTCCTACGTAAAACCTGGTCATTATATTAAACGGAATGGTATTAGCGACCTAAAAAGAGGGGGAGTTGAGCGCTACTTAAAAATAGCGCCATTTTTTCATCAGTTTGTAATAGGTAGTCTTCACCCTGTTGAATTAACTTAACGATAATCGGTTGCGCCTCGTTAGCGGTATAAACTTGCATGATAAAGGGGTCTTTAGGTTCAAGGATCGCGCCTTGAGTTTGTAAAGGCAGGGTTTGCCAGTTTTGTACCAATAGCGAGAGTTGATGTGCTGATAAACCAATACCGGGTTCACTTATCCAATGACGGCCAGATCGTTTAATAGAAAAATCAGGGGTTTTAATTTCCACAATCATCACTTCACTACTAATGAGTGTGCGCTGGTGGACTTTGGGTTGGAGCAGTAGTTTATGACTAAAGTTAAACAGGAAAACAACGATTAATACACTAAAGATAAGGACGTTATTCCAACCTCTTGCTGATAAACGTATCATATTCATTTCCTTTAGACATAAAAAAACCCAGTATAAACTGGGTTTTTATCAGATAAAATCAAAATTACTTGATTTTGCCTTCTTTGTACATAACGTGCTTACGTACAACAGGATCAAATTTCTTGATCTCAAATTTTCCAGGCATCGTCTTTTTATTTTTATCAGTAGTATAAAAATGACCAGTACCAGCACTTGAATTTAAACGGATTTTTTCGCGCATTTTACAACTCCTTAAACTTTAATGCCATTAGCACGGATATCAGCAAGAACTGTATCAATACCTTTTTTGTCGATGATACGCATACCTTTAGTCGTTAGGCGTAATTTAACAAAACGGTTCTCACTCTCAACCCAAAAACGGTGTGTTTGTAGGTTAGGTAAGAAACGACGTCGTGTGCGGTTCTTTGCGTGTGATACATTGTTACCAGTAGTCGGACGCTTACCTGTAACTTGACATACTCTAGACATGTCGATTTCTCCAAAATAATAGTTTTACTCGAGCAAAATAGTCGAACACCTTTTTTAGCCGTCGCCAAAGGCGTCGAGGGCGCATTTTATACATGATTGAGTATGAAAGATCAACAATTCTATGAATTTAACCCTTAAATCCAGCCTTTTTCGGCAAAAGAGGTACATTTATGGTGTCCAATGATGAAATGATCTAAAACGCGTACATCAATTAATTGCATCGTTTTGACGATTTTTTCAGTGATTTTTTTGTCACAAATACTGGCGGTAGGATCGCCACTTGGATGGTTATGGACCAATATAATAGCGGCTGCATTTTCATGTAATACTTTCTGGGCAATAACTCTTGGATGGATGGTTGCACTGTCAATTGAGCCAAAAAAGAATTCATGAAAACAGATGATTTGATGTTGTGTGTCTAATAGCAAGGCAGCAAAAACTTCGTAAGGGTAGGCGTGCATTTTAGCGATTAAAAAATCTTTAGTCTGCTGTGCGCTGGTGAGAGCAAATCCTTTTTGCAGAGGTTCTTGCAGATAACGACGTGACATCTCTAAAACAGCCTGTAATTGTACATATTTAGCCTGTCCGAGCCCTTTTTTAGTACAAAATTCACTTTCAGAAGCTGCAAATAATCGGTGTAACGAGCCAAATTCACTCAGTAGTAAACGCGACAGTGTTACCACATCCATGCCTTGGCAGCCCGTGCGTAAAAATATAGCTAATAGCTCTGCATCTGAAAGGGCGTTACTGCCTTTTGATAGTAACTTTTCTCGTGGTCGCTCTTGTTCTGGCCAATCTTTTAAAGTTGTCATGAATACCCGTTATCATTCAAAATGCAAAATTCAGCAAGCCGTGAGGTGAACAGATTCTAGGCAGAAAGTTGAAGGTCTAACTGGTTCAATCAACGCTTTCTAACGAATTGTTAAATGCTTGTATTTAATCAAAGTCGATAGAGGATTAACGTCTTTTTGTTAATCTCTCGAAAGACAGCGAAAATGTTTGCCTCACGATTTGCTAGCTCGCCTCTTGTGCAACCATGGCAATACAGCGTTGCAACATTTACTAAGGACTCGCCATTAAAGAATGAAAGTCTTTTATTTCATTCTACCGATAGAGGATTAATGTTTTTTTATTAATCTCTCGTAAGACCATCATGTTGCGCCTTGCTTTGGTGTCCGAGTTAGCGACTGAATAAAGCATTTTGATTGGTAACGAGTATAGGTAAATCTAGTCGATAAAATCACATATTGCTAAAAATGTTTATGTTATCCTAGCGACCTCTTTAAGTCCTTTACGGGAAAATAATATGTCTTTGCGTGGAAAAAATATTTTATTAGGCATCTCGGGTGGTATTGCAGCTTACAAATGTGCTGAATTAACACGTCGCTTAAAAGATCAGGGGGCTGATGTTCGTATTGTGATGACTAAAGCTGCCAAAGCGTTTATTACTCCACTGACTATGCAAGCGGTGTCGGGTCATGCGGTTGCTGATGATCTTCTTGACCCAAGTGCCGAAGCAGGCATGGGGCATATTGAACTGGCTAAGTGGGCGGATCTTATACTGTTAGCGCCTGCGACAGCGAACTTAATGGCACGCTTAAGAGCGGGTTTTGCAGATGAGTTGTTAACAACCCTTTGTTTAGCTTCACCAGCACCGATTGCTATTGCGCCAGCCATGAATATGGAGATGTATATCGCACCTGCAACACAAGAAAACATCACGGTGTTAGCCTCGCGTGGTTTCTCTATTTGGGGGCCTGGAGAAGGCGTGCAAGCGTGTGGTGATATTGGTCCTGGGCGTTTGTTAGAGCCAGCAGATTTAGTTGAACGAGTTGTTAATTTCTTCACTGTAGATAAGCAGATTTTAGCAGGGGTTAATATCACCATTACCGCAGGGCCAACGCAAGAAGCGTTAGATCCTGTGCGCTATATTAGTAATCATAGCTCTGGGAAAATGGGTTTTTCGTTAGCGGAGATAGCTCAGAAAATGGGGGCTCACGTTACTCTGATCAGTGGGCCTGTTAAACTAACTACACCAAAAAATGTAGAGAGAGTCGATATTTTAAGTGCGCTTGATATGCACCAAGCAAGCCTCGCTCAATTGGACTGCTGTGATATTTTTATTGCCTGCGCAGCGGTTGCTGATTACCGTCCTGAACAAGTGGCAACCCATAAAATAAAAAAACAGCAGGGCATTGATGATCTCACTATTAAGCTTATAAAAAACCCCGATATTATTGCAGACGTGGCGAGTGTTGAAAATGCGCCTTTTTGTGTGGGTTTTGCTGCTGAAACACAAAATATTGAACGCTATGCACTAGATAAGCTAAAACGCAAAAAATGTCAGCTAATTGCTGCAAATGATGTTGCAAAATCGGGGCAAGGTTTTAATAGTGAAAAAAATGCGTTAACGGTATTTTCTGAAACAGAAAGGTTTGATATAACTCTTGCTACTAAAAAAGTAGTTGCGAAACAGTTATTAGAGATTATTGCTCAGCAATATTCACAGAAATAAAAAGAATGATGCAAAGGAAGTAAATAGCAATGGCGACAACATCAGTAAAAAAAACAACAACAAAAAAGAAAATTAATCGTAAAGATGATATTTTACGTGCGTTAGCAGCAATGTTGGAAGGCAGACCCGGACAGCGCATTACCACCGCTAAATTAGCAGCGCAAGTAGGGGTTTCTGAGGCAGCGTTGTATCGTCACTTTCCCAGTAAAGCACGCATGTTTGAAGGGTTAATTGAATTTGTTGAAAATACTATTTTCACGCAAATTAACTTGATTAAAGAGCAAGAAAAACAGACGTTTACCAGAATAGAGCATTTGTTACATTTTCTACTTGGTTTTGCTGAGCAAAATCCGGGTATCACGCGAATATTAACGGGAGATGCCCTACTTGGTGAAAATGAGCGCTTGCAGGTACGTGTTGAACATATTTTTTCTAAGCTTGAATTGCAAATAAAACAGATTTTACGTGAAAAACCAATGTTAGATGGTGATAAATTAGCAATCGATGAAGCCATTATTGCTAACTTATTACTTGCTTACGTAGAGGGACGTATGAACCAATTTGTACGCTCACAATTTAAACAAAAACCGACTCAAAACTTTAAGGTTCAGTGGGCATTTTTGTATAACCAACTAAAACAAAGCTAAAAAAGGAAATTAAAGCATGGCAAATGAAAATATAATCCCAGATGTTGCAGAAACAGCAGGTGAGTTGATCGGTGACCGTTTAGAAAACAGTGTGGATGTTATGGCTAATGGTGTTGAGTGGGTGAACAATAACCAAGGATTATTAATTGAATATGGGCTAAATATAGTTGCTGCGTTTTTAACACTATTTCTTGGTATGCTTGTTGCGCGACTAATCGCGGGTGGATTCCATAAAGTGTTAACTAAGCGCAAGCTTGATATCACTATTGTTGATTTTGTTTCCCACATGGTGAAATACGTTATTGTTGCATTTGTTGTGATCGCAGCATTGAGCCGTATCGGTGTGCAAACAACCTCCTTTATTGCACTGATTGGTGCCGCTGGGTTAGCCATTGGTTTAGCATTGCAAGGTTCACTTTCAAATTTTGCATCTGGCGTATTAATTATTGTATTGCGTCCATTTAAAGCCGGTGAGTATATTGAAGCGGCGGGCATTGCGGGTAGTGTTGAGTCAGTACAAATTTTTGCAACAACGTTAGTCACGGTTGATAATAAATTTGTGGTTGTTCCTAACTCTTCTATTCTTAGTGGCAACATCATTAACTATTCACGCAAAGCAACACGTCGTATCGATTTGATGATTGGTGTGAGTTACAGTGCTGATCTTGCTAAAACCAAAGCGGTATTAGAAAAAGTGGTTGCTGCTAATCCTAAAGTATTAAAAGATCCTGCAGTCCTAGTCGCCGTTGCTGAATTAGGTGATTCAAGTGTTAATCTAGTGGTGCGTCCTTGGGTAAACAGTGAGGATTACTGGCCTGTGCGTTTTGCGTTAATGGAAGCGATTAAAAATGGCCTTGATGAAGCGGGCATTGAAATTCCATTCCCACAAATGGATGTACATATGGACAAGCTTGGTTAGAAAATAAAAGCTAAGCATTAAAAAGCCCCCTGTTTTTAATAAAGCAGGGGGCTTTTTTAATTCATAAATCGGGAACAGGTTTATTATTTGGGAATGTTGATCATCTGCACCGTTTTAGTTGGATCTAAATAAATTTTAATAAACTGGTTCATATCTGCCAGTGAGATACTACTTACAATCGCTTCTGCATTCTCCGTGGAGTCTAATTCAAACCCTTGTAGATGGTCGCGGTGTAAAAGCCATTGTCTGTCGGTGGATTTATGTAGGTTAGATAACATGCCTTGTGTTAATCCACGCTGGTGATCGGTTAGTTGCTCGTTAGTGATGCCTTTGCTGACAAAATCATTAATTATCTCACTAACAACCTGCTGGGTTTGTTGTGCATCTTCTACTTTGGTGACCATCTGAATAAACACTTCGGTAAAGTTATTACCTGCTTGTTGATCAGCAACATAAACAGAAGGGGTGTAAGTGAGTGATAGTTTCTCTCTAATCTCTTTGTTTAACGTCTGAGTGATGATACGGCGCATTAAATCGGCTTGATAAACCTCTTTAATACTGTGGTTTTTATTATCGGTTACCGTGCCAAAACTCACAATGGCATTATCTTGTGGATTAGTTGTTTCATTAATTTTAGTGGCTTGCTGAATAAGCGGTTGTGGTTGTTGATTAAATTGATGCAACTTTCCACCCTGTAGTGGCGCGATATATTGCACAATAAGTGTTTTCATCTCATCAACATCAAAGTCACCAACAATGGTCAATTTGTAGCCATTGACACTGCCAAAAAATAGCGCATGTAGGGATTCCACATCACTCTGCTGTATTACTTGCAGTTCTTCCACACTGAACACATGTTGGTAGCGACTGTTGGGCCAGAGTGCTTCTAATAGCTTGATCTGTGTGTTAGTGGTGGGTTGTGCTAAATAACTTTCTTGTTGATCAATTAACTTGGCTTTTTCCAAAGCGAATATCTTTGTTTTTATGGTTGCGTCATTGATGGCGCTGTATAACATCGAAAACAATAGCTTTAGGCTCTTGCTATTATTCACCGATTGCATGGTAAAACCATGGCTATTAGCCACGCTAAAAGGTGTTAAAACCGCTTTAGCACTAAGCATTTTTTGGTGTAATGCTTGTGGCGATAAACCTGCAAGGCCACTGTTCATATAACTGTTTATTAACAATGTGTTGGCTGCTATTTGTGTTTTAGTTAATGTGTTTGTACCACCTGGCGCAGTAAAGCTCATGCTGATGGCATTTTTAACGCTGTAATCAGGCTGTAATATAACATCCACACCATTATGCAAGGCAAGTTGGGTGATCTGTTTTTTCGGATAAAATTTTTCACTTTTTATCGCGCTGATCGCGCTCGTTCTTTTTATTATTGGAAATACCACTTTTTCTATCTTGATGCTGGTATTTGCAATGGTTTGCTCAAAGTACTTAGCAAAGTTTTTATCAGCCATTAAAAATTCAGGTTGCAAAGCGACATCAGTGTAAGCAAAGGTGAGCTTTTTAGGACTTTTTATCAGTGTACGAGTCAGTTGGTTTATCTCATCTAAGCTGAGGGTTGCTAACGCGTTTTGGTAAGCTTGTTGTTCTAATTCATAGCTAAATAGTGTGTTACCGTTTGCCCATGAGTTAATGACACTGTTGGCTATTTGGGCGGATGTTTGGTTAAGATAGTTATTTTTTAGTTCGCTTTGCTGTGCTTGCAATGCTTCATATTGCAGGGCGTATTCTGCTTGGCTAAAGCCATGTTGCTGTAATCGTGCTAGCTCTTGGGCAATGAAAATCACTGATTCTTTGACGTTCTCCTTTTGATAACTTATGGTTATGCTCTTAAACGATTGGTTATTTAACAGTCGCAGGTAACTAAAAGAGATCTCGTTAAAGGGATGTTTTAACTCACTATTAAGTACATTTAAACGGTAGTTAAGCATGTTATCAAGCAGATCCAATTTAATCGCTTGGCTAAGCTGTTCACTGTTGGTAATAGTAAGTTGAGGGACCTCAAAAAACAGATCGGTTTGTGAAAAGATGATCACTTTACTGCTAAATGCTTTGCTTGCTGTTTTTAATTTGGGCGCATCAGGAACCACTTGTTGTATTTCATTGTGACTGCTTGCTATCGAGGAAAATGTATCAATAATAAGCATTTTAGTCAGCTCACTATCGACATCACCCGTAATTAATAGTTTGGCATTATTAGGGCGATACCACTGTTTATAAAAGGCTTTAACGCCTGCTTCGGTGCTATTTCCGACACTCTCTAAGGTGCCCAAAGGGAGATGTGATTGATAGTGGCTAGTGGCAATGTAATCGTCAAATAGCGCGTAATAATAGGGTTTCTCTTGTGGCACACTTACACGGTATTCGTTTTGTACCACACCCTGCTCTTTATCCAGCTCTGCTTGGTCAAACTCAATGTCAGTAAGCACATCACGTAGGTAAAGCAGCGTCTCTTTGAGTAGCTTTTTATCAGCAACGGGCACACTTAAAGTGTAAACGGTTTCTGTAAAGCTAGTGTAAGCATTGATATCGTGGCCAAAGGTTAACCCTGATTTTTCAAACAGTTCAATAATTTTGTTTTTAGGGAAATGTTTGGTGCCGTTAAACGCCATGTGTTCCAGAAGATGTGCATAACCTTGTTGTTGCTCTGTTTCACTTAGCGAGCCTGACTTGATAAAGAGGCGTAGTTGAATCTTTTGTGAGCTCTCTTGTTTAGCGTGAATCGCATAGCTGAAACCATTATCAAGTGTTGCTTCGCTGATGGTTGCAAAACTATTCTCTGGATTGGGGCTAGAGCTCATACATGCCGTTAAGGTAAATAGTGTAATGAGGGTTATAACCCCTTTTTTAATGGTTCTCATGGTTTTCCTTAGAAAGTTATTTGACATTTCAGGTATTTTTGTTGGCCTGAATTGTGCTGTAAGTTATTGAGTAAGCAAGTACCACTCTAAGCTTTAATGCATTGTTTAAATGGATATAATTTTTTAATGTCATTTTTTTGTAGGAAAAAGTCCCAGTATCGGGATTTTAAATGCTCGATACTGGGATAACCCTGAGCGAGGGTTATTTACAATGGAATGATTAAATAATCGATTTACTTCTAAATAGAATGGTTTTGCAGTTTAAGCAGATATGTTTATAACGGGGGTCTGCATGAGTTGTCAGAGGCTGAAAAAGTACTTTATTTGACTCACAGTGGTAACAACGTGCATTTTCATCATCGTCTGTTTTACACTCGGGGTGTTGTATTAAATATTCTGCTAACAAGGGCAGTTTACGCCAATCCTCATCTTGTCGAGGAGAGTAGAATACAAAATAGTACTGTAGTGTCACACCAATCGCTATTATTAAATAGATATACCAAGCCATAAATCCCTCCTTTAAACCAGTGTGGCATGAACAAAAAGGTGGCTATTAGTGAACTGCTGTTCGTCTTGATGGATAGATTTGAACTTATTAAAGGCTGCATAGCTGGTTTCTGCTTCTACAGCGCGACCAACGCGTTCAAACCCCTGTTCAACAAGTTGAACTTTTTCAGTGTTAAATGAGGGATTATTGATGTTGATATGTACCAGTGCGTTTTGTTTTTTATAAAACTGGAAAGCTTCCATACAATTATACCTTTGCATAATATTAAGTCTTTTTATGTCAAAGTATTATAAAGGCTATAAAATAAAATGTAACTACCTACCCGGGTAGGTAAGTGATTATTTTTTTATGCTTTCAGATGTTTCTAAAGAAGTTTGGTTTTTATCTAGATCACAGTCTTCAGGTAGTGGTTGCCCAGTATAAGCATGTAAGAAGGCTTCACACAGTAGCTCGCTATTGGTTGCGTGGCGAAGATTGTTAACTTGGCGACGAGTGCGTTCATCGGTGAGTATTTTTAATACTTTGTTGGGAATCGATACCGTTACCTTTTTAACTAATTTACTTTTCTGGCCGTGTTCAGCATAAGGGCTGATATATTCACCGTTCCAATCTTTAGACATGATGTTCCTTGCTTATTTAACCCATAATATTAGAAAGGACATTTTAGCGGTTGTTGTCAGTGATGGCAAATAGACTTCTAGAAGTCTGATGTTACATGAATGAAATACTCATTTTGTTTGTTTCATTTCATGTTGTTAAGGTTTTGTTGAATTATTTTAATGATTATATGGATTATGCCCTGAGTAATATGCTTAGTGCAAGGCATGCTCTGCACTTTTACAGCTACTTTTAAAACTGGAGAGTTGCAATTGGTCATTTTCGCCTAATTCAATCTCATAAAATTGTGGCAGATTAAAGTTTATCTGCTCTTTTAATGTACTACTATCAGGGCTATTAGACGCATAAAAACGGTTTACGTTTTGCACTAAGTCATCTTTACTGCCTGCAAAACTTTGGAAACTTTCAACCTCATTTTTTGCATTAGCAATATATACATTAAAGCCGTCTGGGTAGTTTTCAAAAAAGAACTGAATTAATCCTTCACTGATATGTGATTCAATCACCTCTGCAGTTTGCTCAAAAAAGGTGTTTTTGAGATTAATTGCACTAGTAGATACCTTCTTCTTGGAGATATGGCTGTAGATATCGACGGTACTTTGTAAATGTTGTAGAGAAACGCCTGTGCGTTCAAAATAAAAACCAAATTTTCTGCCACCAGTCCATAGTGTTTGCACTGATCGTTGTGAAATAGAATCTAAACGTAGTTGGATATACTCTTCGAGTTTATTTTTAAAAGTATCACTTATCTGCTGTTGAAAGTGTTGGCTATAACAAAAAAGGTCTATTTGTTCAGGTGGGCGCGCATCTTGATGCATCTTACCCAAAATAGTATTGAGTGCATCTACCACTGCATAGTTATTATCAAAGTGTAAAGTACGTACTTCATTCCAAGAGTTACGGTAGATAAGGTCGATACTGCCCACTAAACATTCATTGTCTTGCCCATAAGATAAAATATTGCCATTTTCAATGTCAGCAGATTCGTGGGCATCTTTCCAGTGACGAGTGGGATCTTTTTCTACGTTTAAAAAAATAGCAAGATGTTTGATTTCACAAGGTTGACTAAGGGCTTGGTTGCTGGCTTTGGGCACATAAACTGGAAACACTGAGTACAAGTCTTTTATAAACAGGTTGAGTTTTTTATCAACCAGATCAGATCCTTGATTATAAAGGTGTAGTTTTGTTTCCTCTTCATATAAGCCGTTCATATGGCACCAAGCAATAATCTTAGAGAGATATTTGGCATACATCAGTGTTGGTGTGTTAACTAAGGTGTGTGCATCCATTGAGCAGTTATAAAGATACCAACCTGCGCTATTTTTTCGCCCTTCTGGTACTTGGATGAAGCTTAAGTCTGGCTCAGAAAGATCGGGAGAAATATTAGGGTTAATAAGATCCACTTTACCGGGCAGTGTTTCGTGTGCAGCGTAGAGTTTGCGTGATAATATGCCGATATCTTCCGCACTGATCGATTCTCCGATATTATTATCACGTGCAAAGGAGAGTAGTTTACGATAACTGGTCATCAACGTTTCGAGCAGAATATCTTTTGCTTTGGTAACTTCGTTTACTTTCCAATTTTTACGGTTATCTAAGTCGGCAATTTGCTCTTCAACCCAGCCCCACTGATTAACAAATTTATTTAAAATGGTACGTCGCCACGCGCTATTGTCGTTATAACAAACTTTGGAAAGGTTCTCTTCTGTTTTTAGATAGAAGCAACCTCGTACCACTTGTAAGCGTTTTAGATCGTTGATCTCAATAAGATAAGCGGTTACTTTTTCTAACATTAAGCAGTAAGGGTCAAGTCGTTCATCGTAATATTCTTGCGTTTGAAAACGTCTTTTGTAGGTGATGGCGACTAATTCTGTTTTAGGATATTCCCACGAGTAAGCTTCCATCAAAATAGTTTTTAATACCGCTTTATAGGGGGTGTCGATGCCTTTATAGAGTTGCCAAAGTGTGGCGCCAAAATACTCTTCTGCAGGAATGCGGTGAAAGCCCCCTAAGTCTAACCAATCATCTTTATTAATTGTGTCATTATCATAAAGTGCTTGTACATATTGGTTATAATTTTCTTCGTGCTCTATCGGAATAACGCGCCATAAAATAGGTTTTCCTGCAATGCGTAGCGCGGTACGATAAAACTCATCTAATAAAACCATATGTTGTGAAGAGCCACAGGAGTCTTTGCTCATGCCTGCATTATTATCAATGCGAAATTTATTGTCTGGGATGAGAAAAAAGTTAAGCTCTACGCCTAAGCTTTCTGCCCAGTGAGTAATTAACCATGATTTTTCTTCTAATAGTTTAACGCGTTGGCTGTTGAGTTGGTTGGGGTAGCAGATCCAGATATCAAAATCACTTTCCGAGCATTGTCCTATTGAAGAGGTGCTGCCCATCGCATACAAGCCAATAATATCGTTTTGTGCTGATGTTGTTCTTGGCAGATCGGTATGTAGGAAATAATTGATGAGCTGGTGGTGTGTTTCATTAACTTCAAATTGGCAGATGCCCGTTGGTACATCAGCGTTAATATAACCAGGCAGTGTTGGCAGATTGAAATGAAACAGAAGCGGAAATGATTGAAACACATTCAACTCATCTTCTCTCATCAATCCTTGTGCGGACTGAATACGTAAGCGATTAAATTTATTCGCTTTGTCACGTAATCTGATTATTTCACAGCTCAATGGGGAACCTGCTCTTTGGTTAGGATAATACAACGTTGGAAATGTTTTGATAAAAACGTGGTACAAAAAGTGTGAGCATCATAACATTATTTTGCAGGTCTGGGAAATATCCCCGATTTTACTCAGGGATTAAAATTGCAACTTCAAGCCTCTTCAATTGTGTAGGGAAGTGGTGCGTAATATAGTGTTGAGCCCTCTATTTCTTTGACTTGATACACATTTTCTGGGCTGCAATCTCTCGGTAATACGGCCAGTACTTCAATATGACCATCTCCATATTGGCAACCTGAAATAACCATGCCGATACGCTTCCAGTTATTGCTCACTAACATTTGAATATTATCACCGGCTTTAGGGGCGACAGTTGCGCGACCCGTTAAAATAAACAGCGCACGTTTATTCGCGCCACGATATTTTGCGCGGGCAACAGTTTCTTGTCCGATATAACAACCCTTGGTAAAGCTAATGCCGTTTAATGCTTGTAGGTTTAACATCTGTGGAATAAATGAGGCACAAGTTTTCTCCTCAATAAAACCGATACCAGAAGCAATGTTCATGGCGTTCCATAAGCTATCGTCATAAATCTCAGCGCGATTTTTTAGATCGTCTAAGAGTTCTTCTGCTACCGAATTTTTCATGATCGCTAAATAACGCAGTGAGGGGTAAGGTTGTTTGATGATCACTGTACCACTCTCTAATAAACGGCTTTGATCATGTGTGGCGGCGATATCTACTTTTTCTGCAATATACTGTGCTGATTTACAGCCTGCTAATCCAAAAACTCTGTAATCAGGATCAATGCTAATTTCTACTTTAGAGAAAGCAGCATATTTTTTCAGTTCAGGTAGTTGGCGTGTCGTTATGGAACTTGGCTGTGTTAATAATACCCTGTCTTCTAAGATGATAACGCGCAATACGCTAAAAACTTTACCTTGTGGATTACACTGAGCAGCTAAGGTTTGTTGCCCGGGTTGTAAACTGCTTAAATCACAGGTTAACTGCCCTTGTAAAAAACTGATACGATCATCACCTTTTACGCAGATAAGATCCCAGTTATCAAGTGGACATAAAACTAAATCGGGTAGTTGGCTGATATTATCTAATTCACTCAGTTTGCGCATAATTGCCTCGTTTATATTTTTTACAATGGTATAGCTCACAACCTATTTTGTCAGTAGTTGCCACTAATAAATTGTTGTTGTTATGATGTTGGTAGATATTTATTATTAAGTAGGAAAATGAAAATGACTGAAGTGGTTAATAAGTCGCGTTTATTATGGGCGTGTCGTCGGGGAATGTTGGAATTAGATGTGTTATTTATGCCTTTTGTAAAAGAAGCATTTGATGATTTATCAAATGCAGACCAGTTTACTTTTCAGCGCTTATTGACCTGTGAAGATCCAGACCTTTTTGCGTGGTTTATGGGACACAAAACCTGCCCTGATGTTGAGTTAACAAAGATTATCGATGTTATCCTCAAGCGCGTTAAAGTATAAAATTAGCGTTAAGCGCTCTTATTGTGCAGGTTTTGTTAACTTCCTGCTTTACCTCTCTGTTATTTTAATGTCGTTATTGGTGGTATCACTTAATGCATTGTCGCTGTTTTTTTACTTAATACTGCTGGCGATTGCATTTGTTGCTGCCAGAAAAGCATTCTTGCAACAAGATGAATTGTTATTGAGTGAATCGGGTGCACTGGAAAGGGTGCTAGCCAGTAAGGTCTACAGTGGAAAGATTGGAGCGCACTCTTTTTATAATGGTTTTTTTATTTTTTTACAGTTAGACATTGTGGGCTCTCCTTTTGCCAAGAAAACCAGTAAACAGTTTCTGACTATCTACAAAGATGCCATTACTGAAGAGCAGTATCGTTTAATCGCCCGCCTAATAAATAGCGGGCGAAGTTAGTTTATGTCAATCCGCCTAAGTAACTGCTCGTTTTTACTGGTTTAAATGACTAATACCTGCGTTGCATTCAATCACCATAGTCAGCGGTTCTATTTGACTTCGTCAAACAGAACACTGTACAAAACAAATGACCGTTTTGCTTATTACGCATCATGTGCCTGACCTTAGCAATTTATCCTACGTAAAACCTGATCATTATATTAAGCGGAATGGTATTAATCATTCTGTGGACATAAAATCGTGGGTTTGGGATTATCTATCTGCTCAGGGTAATCTAAGTTGTAATGTAAACCTCGACTCTCTTTGCGTGACATTGCGCTACGAATAATCAATTCAGCGACTTGTACTAAATTACGTAACTCTAATAAATTGTTGCCCACTTTGAAGTTACTGTAATACTCGTTGATCTCCTGTTGTAGCATCTGCACACGACGCAAGGCGCGTTCTAAACGCTTATCGGTGCGTACAATACCCACGTAATCCCACATAAATAAGCGTAGTTCATGCCAATTATGCTGAATGACCACCTCTTCATCGGAGTCTTCTACTTGGCTATCATCCCAAGCAGGAATATCAGCAAACTTTCTCTCTTGATAAAAAGGGATACGGTTAATAATATCTTTTGCGCAAGCGTGTGCATAAACAATACATTCGAGCAGTGAGTTAGAAGCCATGCGGTTTGCACCATGTAAACCTGTGTAAGTGACTTCACCAATGGCATATAAACCATCAATGTCCGTTTGTCCGTGATGGTCGATCATCACGCCACCACAAGTATAATGTGCAGCGGGCACAATAGGCATTGGCTGGTGGGTGATATCAATCCCTAATGATAAACAACGGCGATAGATAGTGGGGAAGTGTTTAACGATAAATTCTTTAGGTTTATGGCTGATATCAAGGTACATACAATCAGCGCCTAAACGCTTCATCTCATAATCGATAGCACGTGCCACAATGTCACGCGGAGCAAGTTCTTCGCGTTCATCAAAGTCAGGCATAAAGCGAGTGCCATCTGGGCGCAGAAGGTGCGCACCTTCGCCACGTAACGCTTCCGTTAATAGAAAGTTTTTAGCGTCAGCATGAAAGAGACAAGTGGGGTGAAATTGGTTAAATTCCATATTGGCGATACGGCAACCACTACGCCAAGCCAGCGCAATACCATCCCCACTTGAAACATCTGGGTTACTGGTATATTGGTATACTTTACTTGCGCCACCTGTTGCAAGGGTTATAAAGTGTGCTTTGATGGTTTCGACGCGTTCTTCATTACGGTTCCAAACATAAGCGCCCAAAACACGGTTCGCGGGTAAGTTCAGTTTACGGCTAGTGATCAAATCAATGGCATTAAAACCTTCCATCAAGGTGATGTTTTTATGTTTTTTAACCGCATTAAGCAACGTATTTTCAATTTCTCGGCCTGTTGCATCTGCCGCGTGTAAAATACGGCGATGTGAATGTCCGCCTTCACGCGTCAGGTGAAATTGGGTATTGCCCTCTTTATCGACTTCGGTATCAAAATTAACACCAGTATCAATTAACCATTGCATGCTCTCTTTGGCATTACTCACCGTAAAGCGCACCGCCTCTTCATCGCATAATCCTGCACCTGCAATTAAGGTATCATCAACGTGCGAGTCTACACTGTCCGATTCAGAAAATACGGCAGCTACGCCTCCTTGAGCATAAAACGTAGAGCCCTCGGAAAGTTTGCCCTTACTTAATACATTTACTTTTGCGTGAGGGGCTAATTTCAATGCAAGTGAAAGGCCTGATGCCCCTGCCCCAATAATTAATATGTCACAGTTGTATTGTTGTGCAGTTATTGATTTACTTTCTGTCATGGCACTATATGCTCTGCAGTTAATGAAGTATGAGTGCAGTTTATCCAAAAAATGATTTCTTTTGCAATAGTTTGGAACTTTCTTTTTAAAGTTGAGTCATAACTGTAGATGCCAATAAGGCTAATATAATGATAGGTAGATAAGCTCAATGAATGAGCGTGATTTAGATTTTCAGTTAATTCAGCGTATTCAGAATGGAGAGCAACAAGCTTTTACATTGTTGGTTCGTAAATATCAGAACCGAGTAGCGAACATATTAACGCGTTATGTGCGTAATTCAGGCGATATTGCCGATGTTGCGCAAGAGGTATTTATTAAAGTGCATAAGTCGCTTCCCTCTTTTCGAGGCGATAGTGCATTTTACACGTGGTTATATCGTATTACGGTTAACACCGCAAAGAACTATCTGACCAGTCAAAGCCGTCGCCCCCCTGCATCTGACATCGATGCAATGGAGGCGGATAGTTATGATGGCAGTGATGCGCTTAAAGAGGCAGATACGCCAGAGGGAATTTTACGCTCTCAAGAGATAAAACGCGTGATCATGAACGCGATTGAGCAGTTACCTGCTGAGCTTAAAGCCGCTATTACACTGCGAGAGCTTGAAGGCATGAGTTATGACGAAATTGCAAAAATAGAAGATTGTCCGATTGGTACAGTACGTTCACGTATATTTAGAGCGCGTGAGGCCATTGATAAGCAGTTAGCACCTTTATTAGAAGAGTAATGAGAAAATCATGAAAGAAATTAACCAACAACTTTCAAGTTTGATTGATAATGAAAATGTTGAAAGACAATCATTAGATGCATTGATTAATGACCAAGCGCAGCAAGCGATATTTTCTCGCTACCAGTTGATTGGTGATGTGATGCGCAGTGACGTTACGATTAATATTGATATCACAGCGCAAGTGATGGCAGAGATTAAACAACAACCTGTTTTAGCAACGGTGACTGCGATTAAATCAGATCGTTCTGAAACTAATGTTGTTTCATTCGTAAAACGTTTTGGTCAATATGCGATTGCCGCTTCTGTGGCGGGTGTGGTAGTGATGACCAGTCTTATTACTACACAACCCACGGTTGAAAATAGAGGTATTGAGGTATTAAATACAACACCTTTTGGTGGTATGGTTTCACCTGTTAGTTTGCAAGCGAACCCTAATCAAACAAAGCAAGCGTTACAAGCGCGTCATCAGCGCTTAGAAGCATTATTAAAAGATCACCAATTACAGTTACAAATACAACCATAAATAAAAGACAGGTAACCCATGAAGAAACCCTCTCTCTTTACTGCGTTAGTAGCAACATTGTTGCTATTTTTGACACCTTTGAGTTTGGCAATCGAGCTTGACGGTAAAGAGCCAGTCTCGATAGAGCAGAAAGAACAATACACCGCGATTGAATACCTGCAATTAATGCAACAAGCTTATCAACAGAAAAACTACGAACTCCTCTATTTAAGCAGTTTACAAAGTCAACTTGAACCGATGCAGTTAATTCATGGTGTGGTTGCTGATCAACAAATTACCTATTTTCGCTATCTCAATGGAGCGATTCGAGAATCACTGCAATTCAACGGTAATATTAGTTATTTTGAGCAAGGTACGCCCGCATATACATTGAAGTCGCATCAAAATCGTAGTGTTTTTGCAAATGTTGCTAACTTTGATTATGAAAAGGGTAAAGATAACTATGAATATGTCATTCTAGGAAAAGGGCGTATTGCAGGAAAACAGTCCATTGCAATCAGAATGATCAGTAAAGATAAATATCGGCACAGTTATGTGGTTTGGTGTGATCTGAAATCTAATCTTCCTTTACGTTTAGATACACTAAATCAATCTAATTCTGTGTTAGAGCAGGTAATGGTTATTTCACTTAATGTTTCCGATGATATAAATCCATGGTTAAAAAAGTTAACTCAACAAACACTGCCTGATATTGTGCATATTCCACAATTAACCACTGATAATAGTTCGCAATGGCAACCAAATTGGTTACCTAATGGTTTTGATATCATAAAAGATGATCAACATAAATTAGTGATGCATGAAAATGAACCCGTCTCGTATATTCTGCTTAATGATGGCATTGTTAATGTCTCTATCTATATATCAACTAAAAAAATAGCCCTCGATAAAAACCAAAAATTGATTCGACGTGGTGCAACGGTTTTATATACAGAGCAACGAGGTAATATAGAAATTAACGTAGTGGGTGATATTCCTGCTATTACTGCGCAACGTTTAGTTAAATCAATGAGTTTAGTAAAAAATGATCACTGAAACGGGTAAAATTATTGCGATTGAACAAGTGCAGGGTGAAACCGTTGCGCGTATTGAGTGTATCTCTAAATCAGCTTGTTCATCTTGTCATAATCAAACAAATTGTGGTGTGGGTGTGGTATCTAAAGCATTTTCAGATAAAAGCCAATATTTTGAGTTCCCTTATAAAGAGGGAATGAAGGTTGATCAGTTTATCGAACTACAAATCAGCAATGGCGACCTAATTAAAAGCGCCTCTTTAATCTACCTATTACCTTTATTCTTCTTTATTGGTAGTGCGCTATTAATAAAAAGCCTATTTCATGTAGATGAGGCAATATTAATTGTCGTTTCATTACTATTTGCTACGTTAGGCTTTCTAATAACTCGTGTTGTTGCCGATAAACTCTTTTCGAATAAACAAAGTAAACCTATCATAGCCACTCAATTCAACAAATAATGATTAACAAAACAGCACTTTGTTTAGTAATTATTCATTCAGTCATTTAATTGAAATAATTAGTAATAAAGTGTTGCCAACGTGATTTAGATCCCTATAATGCGACCCCACAGACAAGGCAACTAACGCAAGTTACTAACCGAGTCCGAACCAACAAACTCAGTGAGTTTGAGCCAACAAAAACTTTTAAAGTAATTTAAAATAACATGTTGACAAGGTTCAAGGTTAGCGTATTATACGCACCTCGCCGAAAGGCACGCTCTTTAACAATTTAATCAAACAATCTGTGTGAGCATTGATAGACGATTTCAAAAAAGTCCACTCTCCTCGTGAGAAGGGGACAAAAAGAATCAATATCAATGACACACGAATTAATTCATTAATTCAGAA
>NZ_ATUO01000020.1 GCF_000420245.1 Psychromonas hadalis ATCC BAA-638
CAGCAGATCATCAACTGCATTGAATCTGAGCCTGATCAACAGATCAGTGATATCCATATTTGGAAAATCAGTGCCGATCATTTTGCTGCTATTATCTCGGTGGTTTCGGTGCAGCCCTTAACAACCGCGCATTATAAGCAATTATTGTCCCCCTTTGATAAACTTGCACATTTGACCATTGAAATAAATGATGCGACGGGTAAAATGCCAATGCCAATGAAATTAACCTAAAGTGAGATGTCATGAAATCAAATACAGCGCAACTAAATCATGCCTTCATTGAGTTTTATGAAAAGTTATCCGCTTGGGAATTAGAGACAATTAAAGGCAAAGGGTTGTCTTTGCCTTTAATTCACGCCGTTGAGATTTTGGGGGCATTTGGTGCAATGCCAATGAAAAAACTCGCAGAAAAAATAGGTATTACCATGGGCACATTAACGGTGCAGGTCGACAAAATGGTCAGTGCCGATCTGGTTAAACGTGTTGCTCATGAAACTGATAGGCGTTCTATTTTAGTGCAATTAACAACACAAGGTGAGTTGCTGTTTGCTGAACACGATGCTGCACATTTGCAGCTTACACAGTGCTTAACCGCCTCTTTTGAGGAACATGAAATACAGCAGTTGACGGGGTTTTTAACAAAAATAAATGCGGGTTTTATAAAGTAGTGATAGCATTCACATTACTCTTTTGATTCAATATTACACCTAAAAAACAAGTTAACGATAGTATCACTGATTCAAAATGAAACGTAAATGCCTTGACCCTAGCATGGCCTCGGAGTAAGTTTAGCGCTTATTTTATATTACGTAGCCTAAATCATGTCAAATAATATTCCTCTTATTAATGTTGAAAGCGTACTCACTTGCTGGAAGTTCTTCCAAAAGCATCGTTGGGTTTCTCCTGAGTTTACTCACTCTCCGATTCATGACTCTTGGGCTCGTTGTATTCGCCAATGCTCGCCCTATGAATGGCATAAACCCAATGTGGCATCGGGCAATACTTTACGCTCATTTGTGCATCGTAATAATGAAATCGTCGCGATTTCTGAAACGGTATTAGAAGATGCCTACCGTATGCTAGAGCCCAAAAACTGTGCTCTGTTTGTAACCGATGCAACGGGGTGTAGCCTCGCGATTTTAGGCTCAGATAAAAGTATCGAACAAGCTAAGCAACTTGGATTCAAGCTAGGAGCATTTTGGACGGAGGGGCGAGTGGGTACCAATGCCGTTAGCCTTAGTTTGCACACACATCAGCCTGAAACGGTCTTTTCTGCGCAACACTTTAATCAGCACTTACACGGTTATGGTTGCCATGCGGCACCTGTTTTTGATATTGATGGGCGCCTTAAAGCCTGTTTGTTATTGTTTACTGATATGGAAAATTATCAGCAATCAGATGCGGCGCTGATCACCTCTTGTGCCAAAGAAGTCAGTAGTTTATTGCAGTTAGAAAATAGCTTGTACGATTCAAATCTAATTTTGAACCAACGTAATGCGGTATTGGAATGTATGGATGATGGCATTATTGCTTGGGATAAAGATCTGCGTATTACCTTAATGAACGATCAAGCTGCCAGTAAGTTTAAGTTGCAAAGAGAGCATATTGTTGGCTCGTTATTACATAAAATCATCATGTTACCTCCGGTTATTAAGCTGGGTATAAAAAATAGAGAAAAGTTGTCTCACTTGGAAATAACCTTTGAATGCCAAGGTGAATTTATAGAGGCGTTAGTCACTCTGAGGCCACTTGGTGATGAGGGTTTTTTGTTTTTTATTCATCCTCTGGAAACTATTCGCCGTTTTGCGCAGCGTAATATTGGTAATAACGTTGAACTGAGTTTTGATTCCTTAGTGACGCACTCTAAAAAGATGAAAAAAGTACAAACCATTGCCAAAAGAGCCGCGAAAACGAAAAATCCTATTTTATTACGCGGTGAAGAGGGGGTGGGAAAAAATAAAATTGCACAGGCGATGCACCACCTTAGTGATAATAGCAAAGGGCCTTTTTTAATCATTAATTGTAAAATGATTCAACCTGAAAATATGGTGCGTGAGTTATTAGGTTGTGATGACGGCGAGGGACAATTGTCAAAATTTGAATTAGCAAATGGCGGTACTATCTATCTAGAGCAGGTAGAGTTTCTCTGTTCAGAAGTACAATCTGCGCTACTGCAAATGTTAAAAAATAACCTGTTTATGCGTACCAGTAGCAATCGTATGATTCCGGTTAATTTCCAATTGATCACCTCCACCAGTGCTGATCTAGATCAATATGTTAACCAAGGTACTTTTCGACGCCACCTCTATTATGCGATCAGTGCTGTTGAATTAAATATTCCCCCATTAAGGCAGCGTCAAGAGGATATTGCAGAGTTGGTACAACGGCAAATTATACGTTTAGAGAAGCGTTACAAAACGAGTTTGTCAATAACGGAAGAGGCGTTGCAACTACTCTATAACTATTCATGGCCCGGTAATCTTTCTGAGTTACAAAATAAAGTTGAGAAAATAGTATTAAATCGTACCGGAGATTTAATCACTATTGATGACTTGCCGAGTCAATTATTGGAAGAGCCAAGAGAAGGGGAGTTGTCTGGTAATGGTTATATTCAAAGCCTTGAAGCGGTAGAGAAACAAGCTATTCAGCAGGCTTGGGATCGTTTTGATGGGCGAGTGAATGAAATTGCCAAGGCATTACAAATTGGGCGCACAACATTGTGGCGAAAATTAAAAAAATATCAAATTTCCCAGAAAATAAGTGATTAATCGCTGGAAACACAAGTAAGTGAGGTAGCAAAATGGGTAATAACAACCGTTTACCCTTACTTTGTTTCGATATGGAACGTTTGTTTTTTTTGTTTATTTCATATTGAAACGTTGTTGTGAGTATTTTCTTATAGTGTGATCTTATCCTCGTTTTCTGTTTTTCTGTGTGCGTTTGCGGGGGGCGTTGTGCACCTCTTCAAGAATAATGCCACCACTATCTAGTAGATCGTTACCTTTGAGTTAATTGTGTTTATCGTATCCTTACCAGTTGCGATACCGACATCAAGATCAAAAAGATGTGAGTATTGTTAGCTTATTGATTGATGGAGCACACGCTCTTTCTGTTTGCTATAAAGCGCCAACCTACATATGGACTATACACAATGAAAATATTAGAAAAAATTGGTTTTACCTCCAATAAACAATTTTATGGATTTATATCTGTAGTGATGTCTGGGCAGATAATGTATTCCGCTTTTGAAGCTTTTAAAGGCACATTTTATAACTTGTTATTAGATGTCTTAAGCATTAGCAATACAGAAATTGGGGTGTTATTTACCTTGATAGGTTCGGCAATGTTTTTCTATATTCCTGCTGGTTGGGTAAACAATCGTTTCCCAGTGAAAAACATTCTGATGATCAGTTTGTTTGTGCGTTTTTTAAGCTTGATGTCAATTATCATTTTTGCCCCTGGGTTTAGTTACTTAATGGTGATCGCCGGGTTATGGGGAGTTATTGATGCAATATTCTGGCCCGCAGTGCTAAATGGTGTGACATTAATGTCAGGTGATAAAAATAAAGGCATGGCATTTGGGTTGCTTGAATCTGTGCGTCGTGGTGCAGAAATGAGTATGAATGCTGGCGTTATTGCGGTGATGGCACTTTTAGGGGGCTCTATTTTAGTGTTCCAAGGTGCGATTGTACTTTATACCTTGCTTATATTACCGATGATTTTTTGTGTGTGGAAATTTGTTCCCAACAATGAGTTTGATGTCGAAGCGGGACAAAATAAAAATAAAGAGGCCTTAAAAGGGTTGGCGTATGTATTTAAAATGCCAACGCTATGGCTTGCCGCGTTAACCTCTTTAACGGTGTATTGGACCTATATTACCCTTATTTACACCGTGCCTTACCTACAAGCAGTATTTGGTTTAACCACCACACAAGCGGCTTTCTTTGGCATTGTAAATACGGCTGCCATGGGTATTATCGCTGGACTGGTGAGTGGTTTTATTGCTGACTTTATTTTTAAATCATCCATAAAAATGATGTTGGTGGCGCTTGCACTCACCGCAAGCTGTCTTGCTATTACCATCATGTTACCTAAATCTGCGGATATGTTGATGATAAACATGGTGTTGCTAGTTTGTTTCTCATTCAGCTCATTTCTGGCAAAAAGTATTATTCTGGCGCCCATCGCAGAATCAGGTGTCCCTAAAAAATACAGTGGAGCCGCAATGAGTGTTGGTTCATTCGCCGCTTATGCCTCTATTTTCTGGGCGTACACTTTAAATGGTTGGATCATCGATAATTACCCTGCGATTGAGGCTTATGAGATGATATTTGGAATTGGTGCGGTAGTTTCGTTGGTGGGTATGGTGTTCTCTATTCTCTTACTGTTATTGAAGAAGAAACAAGCATCAAAAAAATCAGCTGAGCAACAACCTGCATTAAGCGCAACAGAGATGGAATAGTCTTTCCCCGTTATCAAGAGTAACGGGGATTTTATGTGGCGAATTACGCGCCACTTTTATAGCTAAGCAACTTTGTTAATAAAGTTACTTAGCTATAAAAGAAACAGGTTTATTTTCATCACTATTTTTCAGAAAAATGATGGAACCGACCTTCAAATAATAGTGCCAACTATAAGTAAAGATGGCCATTTTCCCTGTGACTAGTAAGGATTTATCATGTATACATTTTCTGACGAATTGACCTTTGGCCATCGTGTTCTCACTTTTAATGTGCCCACTAATACGCATTCAATTCAGTTAACAGGCACCACGGTAAAAAAAGGTCTGTTATATGCTTACCTGTATGATAGTCATCAAAAATTACGTGCAAATTTAATGTTTGAAAAGCGTGATACTGAAGTGGTGATCAGTGCTGGTTGTGCTTCATTAGGTGGTTTTTCAGGCGAGATCCCCGAAGGGGAATGGCAATTACAGATTTATAATCTAGAAGGAGAGAACCGTAGCCCTAAGGCGATGTCTTATACTGTTGAAGTCAACTTTAATGTGCCTGAAAAATCACTACAGGTAGTCACTGAGTTATCTTGTACAAAAGAAAACCAGATTGTTTTTGATTATGATAAACAAAAACGTGCGGGTGCTGCTTGGTATAGAGGCGATTTACATGCGCACACGCAACTTTCTGATGGTAATAATAGTTTAGAAGCAGCCGGTCAGATCGTTGAACAACAAGCCCTCGATTTTTTCTTTTTGACGGATCACAATATTTGTCATCCGCAATTACCTGTTTTAGCAAACACCTTAATTCTACCCAGTCTCGAGATAACCACGGGTAAAGGGCATTTTAATGTCCACGGTGCCCGTCGCGGTTTGGATATGTTTAATGCCGATTATCGTGCCAGTGCGTTAATTGAGCAAGGGCTGTCATTAGCAAATAGTGAGCCGTGTAATATCAGTATTAATCACCCTGCCATGAAACCTTGGCATTGGGTTTATGGTGAAATGCTATTAACCAATGTTAATACATTAGAAATTTGTTGTGATCCGACTTGGCCCACTTCGCCAGAGGCGACGGAGGGGGCATTAGAAATATTAACTGAAATATGGAATGCAGGGCATTGTATTGCCGGCGTCGGTGGCAGTGATTCGCACCTTGAACCCCATGAGCGTTATGCAAATGCAACCGTGCCTTCTATTTATGGTGATCCCGCTACTTTTGTCTATGCACAAGGGTTAAGTGGTAATGCGATAATCAATGGCTTACGTAGTGGTCATGTCTATTTAGAGCGTCAATGCCAGTTAGCTTTTACTATCAATAATGGGGATGTTTTACCCGGACAGGATGTGGCTAATGATGTTGTTGATTTTCTACTGACGGTAAAAGATGAATCGATTGCTTATTATGCAGAGTGTATTATCGATGGGAAAATAGTTGCTTATTATCCGCTATCCACTAAGCCGTTGCATATCCAGTTTGATATGAGTGAGCATGCATGGGTACGTTTTGATATTCGTCGTGGTGAGTGCATTGATGGTAAAGTAGTGTGTCGTGGTGAGTTTGAAGGGATGATCAATCCTGTTTATAACGGTACGCGACGTTCATTTAAAGCGCCTTTAGTGGCAACATGGGGTGAATTAATGGTGCGTGTAGAGCGCAGTAAAGAGCCTCTAGCAACGAAACCGTCTAAATATAAAAACTAGTATTATTGTTGATATGAGGTGTTTGCAAAGACACCCCTATTTTTTATCAATACCTTCGCCAAAATGGAAACCAACCCATTTTGGCGAACTTTTTACTTGTAAGTGGTTGATTTGTAATGGTGTGAAATTCCATTTTAAACTTAAATCAAAATTGGCGAAGGTATTGTTTATAGGCCGCCTTGTTTAAGCAGGCTAAAAGGGGGCTTAGTTTTCTAATTGTGCTTTTTGCAGTGCTCTTAATATTAACAGCGTCGATGTTGCTCCGGGATCTTGATAACCCACGCTACGGGCGCCTAAGTAACTTGCTCGGCCTTTTTTAGCTTGCATTTCAATGGTGCTGGTGACGGCTTCTTCTGCGCGTTGACAGATATTTTGTAAAGCAACATTTAAGGGTAAATTCAACTCAAGTGCTTGTTTGCCTGTTTCGATGGCTGGCCACCAAACATCACACAGTGTTTTATCACCTGCCTGGGCTCTGCCTCGCTCAATAATTCCTTCCAGACCTGCGCTTAGCATGTTGAGTAAATCTTGTAGGTTAAGCTTTTCTTTATTAATAACCGCTTGCGATGCGCGCATAAAAAAGCTGCTATACAAGGGGCCACTCGCACCACCCACACTGAGTAATAGGGTCATGCCCGTTGTTTTTAGTATATCGCTGATTTGTTGTTTTTCTAATCCAGAGAGTTTATCTGCAACACGATCAAAACCACGTTTCATATTAATGCCATGATCCGCATCGCCAATATCGGTATCAAGTTGGGTTAAAAAATGACACTCTTTCCTAAAGCTTTGTGCACAATAGGCAAGCCAATTAAGTAGCTGTTCTTTGCTGATCGTTTCATTATTCATTTAGCACCCCCAGCGTAACGCCGGTGTATTGACCGGTGCATCCCAGAGCGCCAAGATCTCTTTATCTGCTTTAACAAAAGTAATGGAAAAGCCTTCCATATCCAAAGAGGTACAATAATTGCCGATGAGGTTGCGTGTTATATCTATTTTATGTTGCTGACAGTGTTGGTGCAAACAGCGGAATACGCCGTATAATTCTGCACTTGGTGTTGCCCCCAGACCATTGATCAATACAATGTATTGGTCATCACTTGAAAAAGGCTCACTGGTCACTTGATGTTCCTGCCACACGCCTAGCATACGATCCCACTCTCTGATTTCACGGGTGTAAGGGGGGCAATTTATGATTTGCTGCAACATCTGCTCAACCAGTGAATCAAGATCTGTGTATTGACGTCGTTCAATGCCTGATTCCCCATGAATACCTACGCCAAATTCAATTTCATTATCAGCAAGCATAAAAGAGGGTTTTCCCGTGGCAGGAACAGTACAAGCGGTTAAGGCAACCCCAAAAGTACGCGTGCCATTATTAATGCGCCTCGCTAATAATTCACACTGGGTTAAATCATACCCTTGCTCTGCCGCCGCACCAACCACTTTTTCAATGATCACCGTCCCTGCTACGCCACGTCTGCCCGCAGTATATAAACTGTCTTTGACTGCGACATCATCATCAATAAGCACTGCGCCCACTTTAACACCATCAAAATGTAACATTTCAACGGCGGTTTCAAAATTGAGTACATCACCCGTGTAGTTTTTAATAAAAAAGAGTATCCCATGACCATTATCAACTTGTTGGCCACATTCGTACATCTGATCGGGAGTTGGTGAGGTAAAAACTTCGCCTGGGCAAGCACCTGTGAGCATGCCTTTGCCAATATAACCTGCATGCATTGGTTCATGACCATTACCGCCCCCTGCAATAAGAGCGACATGATGGCTGTTATTATCACGCCAAATATAGCGTGGTTGGGCTGAAATTTTTAAGTCGGGGTGAGCTAAATAAATTCCTTCAAGTTGCTCGGTAACAATATCTTCGATTTTATTGATAAACTTTTTCATTACAAACCTTTTTATAACGCATTGTTAAGTGGATGTTAGATGATAGTATCTGTTCAGTACGAGGAATTGTAAATACCATCAAAAAAGTTTCAAGTTGAAACGTTTTTGTTCTGCTTTTGATTCTAAGTGAAACGATTTTAATTAATGGCGACAGAGTTGTGAGCTGAGTCAAGTTTCATTTTTAATGGTGTGCTCAGGACGTCATATTTGTGTCTGTTATCATGGATATTGATGGAAAAGCGTGCTGTTAGTTGTCCTTGTTCTGATTGCGTTTATGATAACAACAAGCCGTCTAAAGGCACAAATTTTATAACAAAAAAATTCAATATAATCAGATAAGAGGCATTAATTATGGATAAGATCATCATTTCACCAAGTAAGTATGTCCAAGGCGAAAATGTATTAGCAGCTATTAGTGAATATGTAAAACCCGTGGGTAGCCAAGCATTGGCAATTGCAGATGAGTTTGTTACTGGACTGGTGGGAGAAACGGTCAAGAAAAGTTTTTCTGATCAAGGTTCCACGTTAACCATGGAAATTTTTAATGGTGAATGTTCACGTTGTGAGATTGAACGTTTATTATTGTTAAGTGAGCAGGCTAATGCGGATGTGATCATCGGTATTGGTGGAGGTAAAACATTAGATACTGCTAAAGCGATTGGTTTTTATCGTAAAATACCGGTTGTGGTTGTGCCTACAATCGCGTCAACAGATGCACCCACCAGTGCATTAGCGGTTATCTATACGCCTGAAGGTGAGTTTAGTGAGTATTTGATGATCCCAACCAATCCTAATATGGTGATCATGGACAGTAAAATTATTGCTGGTGCTCCTGCTCGTTTATTAGTGTCTGGCATGGGCGATGCACTTTCTACCCATTTCGAAGCACGTGCTAATGCTCGCTCTGGTGGTAAAACAATGGCGGGTGGTGCGCCAACCAAAGCAGCACAAGCATTAGCAAAACTATGTTATGAAACATTACTTGCTGACGGCCTAAAAGCAAAAATAGCGGTTGAAAATGGTTTGTCATCACCCGCGGTTGAAAATATTATTGAGGCCAATACTTACTTAAGTGGGATTGGTTTTGAAAGCAGTGGTTTAGCTGCCGCACATGCGATACATAATGGCTTAACTAAGCTCGAAGAGTGTCATCATCTTTTTCATGGCGAAAAAGTCGCCTTTGGTACATTAGTGCAATTAGTGTTAGAAAATGCACCCATGGAAGAGATCAATACCGTGCTTGAATTCTGTCACAGCGTTGGTTTGCCCACTAATTTACATGCGATGGGCGTTAAAGAACTTGATCGTGAAAAACTGTTAGAGGTTGCTAAAGCGTCCTGTGCAGAAGGTGAAACTATCCATAATATGCCCTTTGTGGTAACCCCTGAGTCGGTATTGTCGGCTATTTTGGTAGCACATGAATTAGGCAGTAAAAAATAAGCGCTAATGTGTTAATAATCTGCAACGCGAGATTGATAACACCTTGGTAATATTTTTTCCATAAAAAGGCTAATTAACATTTTAATTGGCCTTTTTTGTTGTTCTTCCTCGCGATCACATACCATCTTATATATGTTTTTTGTTTGCTATTACATGATTTTTAGACGGAATGCCTGTAGTAGAGAGTGCATAAATAGAAAATGTTAATGGTCTATCTTCTTGCTTTATTTCTCATTTGTTCACTATCTTATTGTTATATATGTATTGATATTTTGTTTTTTTACATTTTTATTTTTAGGCAAGAGCGATCTTCTTCGCATTTTTTAAATTATTTTTGAGTTTGATAGCGACTGCAATATGCTCTTTGACGGTTTTTTTTACATTCTGTCATGTTTTTTTAAAATGCAGTGCCTGATAAAAGTGACCTGCTTCATCATCAACAATTAAAATTCAATATGTTGGTTCGATTTGAAACTTATCGGGTTTTATTTGGTTTCTTAATGAAACATTTGTGGCGTTTTTGCATCCTTGTTTTGTTCGGGCAAGATGGTTCTATTATTTTTAACCTTATTTATTTTAAACAACCTTTTGGAGTAATTATGAGCCGTTTATTTATTAACGATAAAACAACCTTAGTTCATGATGCGATTGATGGCATCTTATATAGCAATAAGCATAATAACCTTGCGCGTTTGGATGTCGATCCACAAATTCGTATTGTGACACGTAACGATTGGTTGCAAGATAAAGTGGCTATTATCTCTGGTGGTGGTTCTGGGCATGAGCCTGCACATGTTGGTTTTGTGGGTAAAGGCATGTTAACGGCTGCGGTTTGTGGTGATGTTTTTGCCTCACCGAGTGTGGATGCGGTATTAAATGCCATTATCCATGTAACGGGAGAAAAAGGCTGTTTGGTGATTGTCAAAAACTACACTGGAGATCGTTTAAACTTTGGCCTTGCTTGTGAAAAAGCAAAGAAAATGGGCCTAAAAGTAGAAATGGTGATGGTGGATGACGATATCTCTATTCCAGATAATCTTAAACCACGTGGTATTGCTGGCACCTTGTTTGTACATAAAGTGGCGGGTAATGCCGCTGAGCAGGGGGACTCTTTAGAAGCGGTTAAAATCGCAGCTCAAGGTGCAATTGATGCAACAGCAAGTATTGGTTTAGCGCTGGAGAGTTGTTCACTGCCGGGAGAAGCGCCGACACAGCGTATTGCTGAGGGTAAAGCGGAGTTAGGTTTAGGTATTCATGGTGAGCCAGGTGTGAAAACCATCGATGTAACATGTTGTCGTGATCTTGTGGCGATAATGGTTGATAAATTAAAACAATCGCTTTCTGCAACCGATATGAAAATTGCAATTTTGATCAATAATCTAGGTGGTGTTTCACCATTAGAAATGAGTCTTATTTGTAAAGATATTATCGAATCTGAATTAAAAGACAACATTGAGTTAGTGGTTGGACCGGCGGCGTTTATGACGGCGATTGATATGAAAGGCTTCTCAATTTCATATATCGAATTAACAGGAAACCATGCTCAAGCACTGCGTACACCTGTTGAAGTGGATGCATGGGTTGAGGCTATTCCATTGCGTCCGCTAACGATTATCAAAAAAGATAAAGTATCCATTAACTTTGCCTTTGAAGCCTCTGAAAATGCGCAAGTGGCAGCGATTGTTACAACAGTGACAACGGCATTAATTGCTGCCGAAAAAGAGCTAAATCATCTTGATGCGTTAGTGGGCGATGGCGATACTGGTTCTACGTTCTCTGCGGGGGCTCGTCAAGTGTTAGCGGAGCTTAATGCGGGTAATTTACCACTTAATGATACTGGCGCGTTGCTCAATGTCATTGGAGAGCAACTTGCTACGGTAATGGGAGGATCATCGGGGGTATTGTTCTCTATCTTCTTCACGGCAGCAGGCCATCATTACCAGCAGCACAGTGATACTGTGCAAGCATTGCAAGCAGGTTTAGAGCAGATGATGCAATATGGCGGGGCAAAACCGGGTGATCGCACCATGATCGATGCAATGTTTCCTGCTTTTATTGCTTGGCAAAAAGAGGGCTTTGAAGCGGCTATTGTCGCTGCCAAAGAGGGAGCTGAGGGAACTGCGACCATGGTAGAAGCAAAAGCGGGTCGATCCTCTTATTTAAACAGTGATAGCTTAGAGGGGGTTAAAGATCCTGGCTCAGTGGCTGTTGAACGTGTTTTTGAAGCCTTTATCGTGTAATTAAATGATTGAACGTGTACACCAAAAACAGGTTAATGAAAATTAACCTGTTTTTTTGTTTTTGGCGACGATAAAAATCTGTTTTATTACGTTTTAAAGGGTGGGGCAATAGCCGTCATTCATTATTATTTCTTTTGTATTGTCAGGGCAGTAGTATTTATCATTTAGGTTGATTATAATGCTCGACATCTTGTCGGAGTGCCCCTGTTTTTTAAAAGGGCTGAGACCACTTATTTGTGGGATCCGTGGAACCTGATTGGGCTAATACCTGCGAAGGGAACAAGAATGAAGAAACATCTTTTAGTTTCTTTCACCTTGCCACACAATTTCGACAAGCACTCTTACTAATATTATAAAGGTAAAGATTGCTATGTCTAAACAAGTCAATTCAACACTTAAAACCACACCACGTACAGGTTTGTCACGTCGTGAATCACGTCAAGCTGCGCAAGATTATATTCAAAACTTGAATAATGAGTCATACCCAAACTCAGAAAAAATCTTCATTAAGGGTGAAATTCACCCGATTAAAGTGGCGATGCGTCAAATCCATCAGACCGATACATTTGTGGGTGGCACGGATGAAAACCCCGTTTATGAAAAAAATGAGCCAATTCCTGTTTACGATACATCGGGCCCATACACAGACCCCAATACTAAAATTGACGTGCATGCAGGTTTGCCACGTTTACGTGAATCGTGGATCACTGCGCGTGATGATGTTGAAACATTAGAAAATGTAAGCTCAGACTTCGCACAGTCTCGTTTAGATGATGATAGCTTAGATGATCTGCGTTTTGCCAATTTACCGAAGCCACTACGTGCTAAAAAAGGTAAGTGTGTTACCCAGCTTCATTACGCTCGCCAAGGTGTTATTACACCAGAAATGGAATACATTGCGATTCGTGAAAACCAAGGCCGTGAACGTATTAAATGCGAAGCGTTACATTTTCAACATGCTGGTAATAGTTATGGCGCTAATTTACAAGCGTCAATTACCCCTGAATTTGTACGTTCAGAAGTGGCGAGAGGCCGCGCGATCATTCCTTCCAACATTAACCACCCAGAACTAGAGCCAATGATCATTGGTCGTAACTTCTTAGTCAAAGTTAACTCTAATATTGGTAATTCTTCAGTAAGCTCTTCAATCGAAGAAGAAGTTGAAAAATTAGTTTGGTCAACGCTGTGGGGCGGTGATACGGTAATGGATTTATCAACGGGACGTAATATTCATGAAACGCGCGAGTGGATCATGCGTAACTCGCCAGTGCCAATCGGTACTGTACCCATTTACCAAGCGCTTGAAAAAGTAAATGGTGTGGTTGAAGACCTCACATGGGACGTTTTCCGTGATACGTTAATTGAACAAGCAGAGCAAGGTGTGGATTATTTTACTATTCACGCGGGTGTATTGTTACGTTTTGTACCCATGACGGCTAAACGTGTTACCGGTATTGTTTCTCGTGGTGGCTCAATCATGGCGAAATGGTGTCTGACTTATCATAAAGAAAATTTTGCTTATGAATATTTCCGTGAAATCTGTGAAATTTGTCAGCAGTATGATGTTGCGTTGTCATTAGGTGATGGTTTACGTCCAGGGTCTCTTGCCGATGCGAACGATGAAGCGCAATTTGCTGAATTAGAAATATTAGGTGAATTAACCAAAGTAGCATGGGAATACGATGTGCAGGTAATCATTGAAGGGCCAGGTCACGTACCAATGCAAATGATTAAAGAAAATATGGATAAGCAGTTAGAAGACTGTTTTGAAGCACCGTTCTACACATTAGGTCCATTAACAACAGATATCGCACCTGGTTATGATCATATTACTTCTGGTATCGGTGCTGCCCAAATCGGTTGGTACGGTTGTGCAATGCTGTGTTACGTAACCCCTAAAGAGCATTTAGGTCTGCCTAATAAAGATGACGTGAAAGTCGGTCTTATCACTTATAAAATAGCGGCACACGCAGCTGATTTAGCAAAAGGCCACCCCGGCGCACAAATCCGTGATAACGCATTATCAAAATCACGTTTTGAATTCCGCTGGGAAGATCAATTTAACCTAGGGTTAGACCCTGTTACCGCACGTGAATATCATGATGAAACCTTGCCAAAAGAGTCGGGTAAAGTGGCACACTTCTGCTCAATGTGTGGGCCTAAATTCTGCTCAATGAAAATCACCCAAGATGTGCGTGATTTCACTGCTAAGTTGGATTCTGGTGAAATCTCAATTAAGATCTTAGATGAAACCATTGTTATGACAACAGGCATGACTGCAGAAGAGGGCATGGCGGCTAAAGCGAAAGAGTTTAATGACACAGGCGCAGAGATTTATCAGCCACCTGTATTAGATAAAGCATAAAGTAGGTATATCGGAGGAGAAGCTTCAGCCTTGCGTGTTTTGCGGAGGCGATGCTTTAGCTTTGCGTGTTTTGATGTTGGTTTTACGGAAGCGATGCTTTAGCTTTGCGTATTTTGACGTTGGTTTTACGGAGGTGAGGCTTCAGCCTTGCGTGTTTTGACGTTGGTTTAAAAAGCAAGGCAAGACTAAAGTTCCACTTGCGTAATAATAGAATTTTTTAAGGTTTATTATGAATAACATTGTTTGGACAATAGCGAGCTCTGATTCTAGTGCTGGCGCAGGTATTCAGGCAGACTTGCATACCTTTAAGGCGTTAGGCGCGGATGGTTGTAGCGTGATCAGTGCTGTAACTGCACAGAATTCGTTATCAGTGAGTTTAGTCGAAAGTGTTTCCGATAAGATGTTTATTGCGCAGTTTGATGCCTTAGCGTCTGATATGCCTGCTAAAGTGATTAAAATTGGCCTTATCGCCAGCATTGAGCATGTGAAAATTGTTGCTGAAAAGTTAGCACACTACAAATCAACATGGGAAAAACCGCCTTTTATTATCTACGATCCTGTGGCGATAGCCTCAACAGGTGATGAGATGAGTGAAGAGGGAATTATTGAGATAATTAAGTCTCAACTATTACCCTTGGTTGATCTATTGACACCAAATGTCCAAGAGGTATTTACCCTCTCTGGTCATATGCTAATTAGTGGCGAGTCCTTAAAAGGCGCGACTGAAAAACTGATAAAGATGGGCTGTCAAAGTGTACTGATTAAAGGAGGGCATCTGCCCTTTTTAGAAGATCAGTGCATCGATTACTGGTGTGATGGTGAGCGAGAAATTGCCTTAACTAGCCCGCGTTTAGAAAATGTACATTCGCATGGTACAGGCTGTACATTAGCCAGTGCGTTAGCTGCCACCATCGCACAAAATTACTTTATTGAAGATGCGTTAGTGATTGCTAAAGCCTATCTAAACCAAGGTTTAAAAGCCTCGAAGCAGTTAGGCAAAGGTGAAGGTTCAATCGCACATATTGGTTGGCCAACTAATACAGCTGATTTTCCAGAAGTGGTATTACCTGAATCTAAAATTGGTTATGAATTAGACCTACAAGGCACACTCGAAGCGGGACAAGGTTTTGCAAGTTGCGACACACTTAAATTGGGTTTATACCCTGTTTTAGACACGGTTGAGTGGCTTGAAAAAGTGCTCAAGTGTGGCGTGAAAACATTACAGCTGCGTATTAAAGATAAACAACCCGAGCAAGTTGAACAGCAGATTATTGATGCCATTGCCTTGGGTAAAAAATATAATGCACGACTGTTTATCAATGATTACTGGCAACTGGCGATTAAACATCAAGCTTACGGCGTACATCTGGGTCAAGAAGATATGGATGTGGCAGACTTAGGTTTAATTGCGGAGTCAGGTCTGCGTTTGGGACTGAGCACTCACGGTTATTACGAGATATTACGTGCTAAGTTATTAAAGCCAAGTTACATCGCATTGGGGCATATTTTTGAGACTCAAACCAAAGAGATGCCTAGCGATCCACAAGGTTTAACACGTTTGGCAAAATATGCCTCACTGCTCAGTGATACTGCAACCGTTGCTATTGGTGGTATTAATTTACAACGCGCGCCTGATGTTTATAAAACAGGGGTCGGCAGTATTGCCGTCGTGACTGCTATCACCCTTGCTGATGATTATGAATCTGTGATCACTGAATTTAAGCAAATAATGAATCAAGAAAATACCATGTTAACTGATGCTGAAATGTGACGTTCATAAAGGGTTGTCACGATGTTATCGAAAAATTTAATCAAATAATGAATTAGGAAAACACCATGTTAACTGATGCTGAAATGTGACATTCATAAAGGGTTGTCACGATGTTATCACTGAATTTAAGCAAATAATTAATGAGGGAAATACCATGTTAACTGATGCTGAAATGTTACGTTACAGCCGACATCTTTTATTAGAGGATGTTGGCGAGCTAGGCCAAAAAGATCTTAAAAAAGGCAAAGTACTGATTATCGGCATGGGTGGGTTAGGCTCTCCTGCAGCGCTTTATTTAGCCGCGGCAGGTGTTGGCTCGTTAGTGATTGCTGACTTTGATTGTTTAGAAGTGAGTAACTTGCAACGACAAATTGCTTATGCCACCGGTGATATTGGTGGCGACAAAGTCGCATTAATGAAACATCGGCTGGAAGCACTTAATCCTGAAATTCGTGTGCGCAGTATTAATCGTGAGATGGATAGAGAGCAACTTTTGATGGAGCTGATGATGGTTAATTTGGTGTTAGATTGCACCGATAATATGGCCAGTCGTCAGATGATCAATGCTGCTTGTGTGGAAGCTAAAGTTCCATTAATTGTCGGTGCTGCTATCCGTTTTGAGGGGCAGTTGATGTTCTTTGATCATAGTCAGCCAGATGCGGCTTGTTACCACTGCTTATTTCCTGACAGTGAAGAACAAACTTTAAATTGCAGTAACTCAGGTGTGTTAGGCCCTGTGGTGGGTACGATTGGTACCATGCAAGCATTAGAAGCGATAAAACACATTACTGGATTACCTTCTGGTATAAAAAATAAATTAAAACTGTTTGATGGCAAAACCTTAGAGTGGCAAACCTTTGCCATTAATAAAGATGCCAATTGCAGCGTATGTGGAAATAAAAAGTGAAAATAGATATTAATGAACAATCGATAGAGATCGATGAAAAAAGCAATATTGAACAACTATTAGTGCGCTTAGATAGCCCATTAAAAGGCAGTGCAATTGCCGTTAATCAGAAGATAATCAGTCGTAGCGAATGGGCTCATTATCAACTTAAAGAGAACGATCAAGTCTCTTTATTCCAAGCCATTGCAGGAGGTTAGGCAGATGAATCATGATCAGCTAGTGATTGCAGGAAAAGCATTTAATTCACGCCTATTTACCGGGACGGGAAAATTTAACGATCAGAAAACCATGGTGGCGGCGCTACAAGCATCAGGCTCTGAGCTAGTAACAATGGCGCTAAAACGCATTGATATGCAACATAAAGAGGATGATATTCTCGCGCCATTGATTAAAAATGGCATGAATCTACTGCCGAATACCTCAGGTGCGCGTAATGCCAAAGAAGCGATATTTGCAGCAGAGCTTGCTCGTGAAGCGTTGCAAACCAATTGGATAAAATTGGAGATTCATCCCGACCCTAAATATTTACTGCCCGATCCTATTGAAACATTAAAAGCCGCTGAAACATTAGCAAACAAGGGTTTTGTGGTTCTGCCTTATGTGCATGCAGATCCTGTTTTGTGTAAACATTTAGAGGCGGCAGGCTGCGCTGCTGTGATGCCACTGGGCGCGCCAATTGGCTCAAACAAAGGCATTAAAACTGCAGAGTTCTTAGAAATTATTATTGAACAAGCAAATATCCCCGTCATCGTTGATGCCGGTCTTGGCGCGCCATCACACGCGGCATTAGCAATGGAGATGGGCGCTGATGCCGTATTAGTGAATACGGCAATGGCCGTAGCGGACGATCCCATTGCAATGAGTGGTGCTTTTGCAAAAGCGGTACAAGCGGGTCGAGAAGCTTATTTAGCAGGACTCGGTGGGCAAAGCCAAGTCGCAATCGCATCAAGTCCATTAACTGCGTTTTTAGAAGCTGGATAATAATAGATTTATCGGAGGTGAGGCTTTAGCCTTGCGTGTTTTGACTTTTGTTTTGGAAGTGCAGCTTTAGTTGCGCCTTTTAGTTTTTAAATAAAAACAGGGCAGGACTGAAAAAAGGGTTCGCAGAGCTTACCCGCTCATAAGACTGAACTGGCGTTCAATTTGCTTCCACTTCCGAGTGAGGTTTTGGCTTTGCGTTTTTTAAATGGAAAAATAATGACTTTCAGTGAACAGATAAAAAACTATCAGTGGGACGACGTGCGTCTCTCGATTTACAGTAAAACAGCACAAGATGTAAAGCGTGCATTGACTAAATCGCGCTTAGATCTCGAAGACTTTAAAGCCTTGGTCTCACCTGCTGCTGCGCCTTTTTTAGAGCAGATGGCGCAAAAATCACAGCAATTAACCCTGCAACGTTTTGGTAAAACCCAACAATTTTATATCCCGCTGTATCTTTCTAACATGTGCAGTAATATCTGCACCTATTGCGGATTCTCAATGCATAATGCTATCCGTCGTAAAACATTGGATGAGCAAGAGATAGAGGCAGAGTGTCTTGCGATTAGAAAGATGGGTTTTGAACATATCCTATTAGTAACAGGTGAATCTGAGCGTAAAGTAGGTGTTGAATATTTTAAGAAAATATTACCTATTATTAAAAAACATTTTTCTCATATTACTATCGAAATACAACCTCTTGATCAACATGAATATCAACAGTTAATTCCCTATGGCGTTGATTCTGTTTTAGTTTATCAAGAAACATATCACCCTGTTACCTATGCAGAACATCACCTGAAAGGTAAAAAGTCTGATTTTAAGTATCGTTTAGATACCCACGACAGACTGGGTGCTGCGGGTATTCATAAAATGGGATTAGGTTGCTTAATTGGTTTGGAAGAGTGGCGTACCGATTGTTTTTATGTGGCCGCGCACCTTAGTTACTTAGAGAAAAAATACTGGAAAAGTCGTTATACTATCTCCTTTCCACGTCTGCGCCCTTGTGAAGGTGGCATGGAGATAAAATCGGTGATGGATGATAAACAGCTCGTGCAACTTATTTGTGCCTATCGTTTGTTTAACCCAGAAGTGGAACTTTCACTTTCAACACGTGAATCTGAGCATTTTAGAAACAACGTGTTACCCTTAGGTATCACCACGTTAAGCGCAGGCTCAAGTACGCAACCCGGTGGTTATGCAGAAACAGCAGAGCAAGCACTAGAGCAGTTTGAAATCAGTGATGAACGCTCTCCCGCTCAGATGGCAGACTTAGTTAAATCACAAGGTTATGAAGTTGTCTGGAAGGACTGGGATCATAGCTTAACGGGATCATAAGAGAGAAAATAGATGTCTGAAGAACAACAAGTTTACGCAACATTAGTTGAAATTAGAGAAGAGCCTACCGCACTTTACAAAATACTAAAAATCGCCAATTTAGTTTCGGGGGGAGGCGAAGCTAAAATAGCCATCGCAGAGGGGTATGTCACTTTAAATGGTGAAGTTGAAACCCAAAAACGCAAAAAAATTGTCGCGGGTGATTTGATCTACTTTAATGAGCAATACCTACAAATCGCAATTATTGGCGAAACAGAAGATTATGAGATAGTGGAAGAACCTTTAGCAAAAAGTAAAGCGCGCACAGAATCTCAGAAAAAAGAACCAAGCCTGAAGGGTAAAAAACCACGTAGGGCGATTAGTTTTTAACTACATATTATCTTTATAATACCAGTAAAACCCGAGCACTTTTTTTACATACTTTTGGGTTTCTGGGTAGGGTGGGATTTGGTGTTTATAACGTCTAACCGTCCCCTCACCCGCATTATAAGCTGCCAGTGCTAACTCTTTAGTTTTAAACTCTCTAAGTAACTTTTTCAAGTACAGTGCGCCTGCATGAATACTCTGTTTGGGATCAAAAGGGTCGTCGACACCAAATCGTTTTGCAGTAACAGGCATCAACTGCATCAATCCTTTCGCCCCTGCTGAGGAGATTGCTGTGCGTCGATAACTTGATTCTGCCGTGATCACCGCATGCAAAAATTCAGGCTCAAGATGATATTTATTGGCTGCATTTACAATGATAGGGTGGTACTTATTTTGCAATGTTTTATTGCGCGGCACAGCAATATTTGTGTAACTTTTCTCTTTCCAGTTTTTAAAGGTAGCGGGTGCTTTATTCGTTTCACTACGCAATAATAGGCGATAGTCACTATTCACTTTGCGCTCGGCAAAGTGTTGATTACCTTTTTTATCAATATAGATATAAATATCAGCCCACACTTTATTAACGAGTAAAAAGTCTATTAGCAAAAAGCCAATAAGGAGTGTGGGGATAATGTTAACTACTTTATAAATAGGTAATCGTTTCATTATTTAATCCGTCGCTTGGGCTGTGGATTGCGCGTTACTTAACGTTTTCTGTGCTTGAGACTCTAGTTGTTTATCTATATTGGCTAACTGCCCATCTGTAGGGTAGAGGTAACGTGCATACTCAAGCAACTGCTGTGCTTTTTCAGGCTGATTATTATGTTTGTAAGCTATATAAAGAATAATATAAAAGAACGATTTTGGTGTTTTTTCTAACGTTTTTTCTGTCCAATCTATAACTGCTTGTATCTCTTTAGGATTATTGAGTTGTATAGCAATAGATAAACGGAAATAACTGAAATGGAAATCAAATCTATCTTGAAAAACCAGTGGATTGACAATATCCATTAATAATTTTATATCAGGATTTTTACTGCGCTCATACTCGGTTATTTTCGAGATGGTATAGAGATTAGAGACCATAAATAGTGTTGCAAAAATGGGGATTAACAGTGCAAAGATGCGCAGCGCAAAAGTGGGGCGGAACTGCTGAGCTTGCATTGTTTCTGATTCATTATCAATGTAAAAGATCAATACAATTAACACTAACCAATGTAGGGCAGAGTGGTACAGAGGGTACTCTGTTTGTGTATGTAATGCGATGGGAATAACCAGTGCCAGTAGTGCGAATGCGTGGGTTAATTTAAAGGCTCTCAACAACATTAAAAAACTAATAATTAAAAGTAGTAGCGCAAAAATTGGAACAATCCCCCCCTCAACAGCCCAGAAAAGGGTGTCGTTATGTGGGTGTGTTAAGTGTTGCGACTCTGGAGGTAGTTCACCCTTTTTTACACGCTCTGCATGAGTCACAAGGTAACTCTTTTCAAAGCTCCCATAGCCGTAACCGATCAGTGGTTTCTCTTCGATCATATGCACACTATGTAAATACATTCCAATACGTGCACCACCCTCCTTTAAGTTATCCATGCTACGGGTGCCAAGTGCATCGCCTTTCAAAGAAGCAAGTCCAATGGCAAGTAGTAGCGTTAAAATAAAAATGGTAAAGCGTTTTTTATGTTGCTGATACGCCCAAGGAGATAGCAATAACAAGGCTATCATGATACCTAAATATCCTGTACGGGACATGGTAATAGTGATCACCCACATATTCAGCAGTACAGTAATAAGTAGGAAAGCCTGTGTTTTTTTACACGCTATTTTTTGTAGTAGATAACCCGCTAAAATGAGTGTGGTTGCCATAAAAGAGGCCAATACATTAGGTTGTTGGAATATGCCATAAGGGCGACCATAACCTACGTTGTAACCAAAAATATTATCAGCAGGTAATAGGTAGTCTTGCATCAAGCTATAACAAGCTTGTAGAAAACCTGCGAGGACAATGAGTAGTAACAGGCGTGGTATAAATTTGGCGCTGAAGCGCATCTGTTGTAGGCTGACAAACAGTAAAAACCCTGCAAATAGCCCTAATAAACGGGTATAGCTTTGCTCTGCTAGGGTGTTATTGGGGTAAAAAAGAGGGATTAAAAACAGTAAAAAAGCGATTAAAAAAATGATTGTGAATCGAGAGTAGAATATTTTTTGTGCTTCGGTTATTTTCCATAATCCGATGCCAATTAACGCAGAAAAGAATATCCACACCACATTATTTTGCGCAAGCTCTAAACCACTGCCTCCTTGGTTATGCTGAAAGTAATGTGCGCCTAACCCCATTAACAGTGCGAAGGTGATTAAAAAGGAGGTTTTTAGTTTTTGCTGAATATCCATTCTGTTGTTTATTTCCATGTTTATAACGGGATTAATACTAACGTTTAGATGTTTTTTTGCATTTCAATGAACTTGCGGTTTTTTATTTCCACAAAATTAATGCAGGATTAAAGTCCTGTTTCCGATGGTTGCTTATATAATACCAATCCGCCTAAGTAACTGATCGTTTTTACTGGTTTAAATGACTAATATCTGCGTTGCATTCAATCGCAATAGCCGGCTGCACTATTTGACTTCGTCAAACAGTACGCAGTACAAAACAAATGACCGTTTTGCTTATTACTCATCATGCGCCTTGACCTTAGTCATTTACCCTGCGTAAAACCTGCTCATTATATTAAGCGGAATGGTATTATACGGGGTCAAGGCTTTCGCTTTGTGCAATACACAATGAAAGAAGCCCTGTCCCCAATGTTGCTTTAGTTGTTCTCGCTATTTTTATTTAACATTGCTTTTAAAAACTGTCCTGTATAACTGCCTTTAACCTCAGCAACGGCTTCGGGGCGGCCTGTGGCGATAATTTCACCGCCTCCATTACCACCCTCTGGGCCTAAGTCGACAATCCAATCGGCGGTTTTAACGACATCTAAATTATGCTCGATAATAATAATGGTATTACCATGATCGCGCAGAGTATGAATGACTTTTAATAACTGAGCAATATCATGGAAGTGTAATCCTGTGGTTGGCTCATCAAGAATATACAGGGTTTTACCTGTATCACGTTTTGATAACTCTTTTGCCAGTTTAACGCGCTGTGCTTCTCCGCCAGAAAGGGTGGTCGCTGCTTGTCCTAAACGAATATAGGAAAGACCCACATCCATTAATGTTTTTAATTTACGGGAAATCACCGGCACAACTTCAAAAAAGGTAAACGCATCTTCAACGGTCATGTCTAATATTTCATGGATGTTTTTGCCTTTGTATTTGACCGACAGAGTTTCACGGTTATAACGTTTGCTTTTACAGGTATCACAAGGCACATAAACATCGGGTAAAAAATGCATCTCAACTTTGATGACCCCGTCACCCTGACAGGCTTCACAGCGCCCACCTTTGACATTAAAGCTGAAGCGACCCGGTTTATAACCACGCGCACGTGACTCTGCGGTGGCGGCAAACAGCTCTCGAATGGGAGTAAATATGCCCGTGTAAGTGGCTGGATTGGAACGTGGTGTACGTCCTATCGGGCTTTGGTTGATATCGACCACTTTGTCTAGGTGTGATAAACCGGTTATTTTTTTGTAAGGAGAGGGTTTATTAGTGGTGGCTTTATTCAGTTTAGTTTGTGCCAGTGGAAATAGGGTATCGTTGATCAGGGTAGATTTACCTGAGCCTGAAACACCAGTCACACAAGTAATAACACCGATGGGAATCTCAAGGTTTACTGTTTTTAAGTTGTTGCCTGTTGCGCCACTGAGTTTTAGCCATTTATCGGTAAGTGGGGTACGCACTTTTGGAACGGCTATCTTTTTACGGCCACTTAAATAATCTGCAGTTAATGAATTTTTAGCTTTTAAGATGGTTTGATAATCACCCTGTGCAATAATTTCACCGCCATGAATGCCCGCACCGGGGCCAATATCAATAATGTGATCGGCTTGGCGAATGGCATCTTCATCATGCTCGACCACAATCACGGTATTACCCAAATCACGTAGGTGTGTTAGCGTTTTAAGTAAGCGCTCATTATCGCGTTGATGCAGGCCAATAGAGGGTTCATCTAAAACGTACATGACGCCCATTAGCCCTGCACCAATCTGACTCGCTAAACGAATACGTTGTGCTTCACCGCCCGAAAGGGTTTCTGCACTGCGCTCTAAACTAAGGTAATTAAGGCCTACATTAACTAGAAAACTTAATCGCTCAATGATCTCTTTAAGAATTTTATCGGCTATTTGGGCTTTTTGTCCCTGTAGCTCGATGGTTTTAAAAAATGTTTCTGCTTCAGCAATCGAAAGTTGTGAAATATAGGGAAGATTAACGTCATTAATAAACACATGGCGCGATGACTGCTTAAGGCGTGAACCATGACAACTGCTACATTGTTGACGATTCATATATTTTTCAAGGTACTCACGCATGGCACTGGAATCGGTTTCTTTATAACGGCGTGCGCGATTGGGAATCACGCCTTCAAAAGCGTGTGAACGCGTCATGCTATCACCACGATCATTGTGGTAGATAAATGAGATCTTCTCTTTGCCACTGCCGTAAAGCACTTGTTTTTGCTGTGTTTTATTGAGATCTTGAAAAGGGAGCTTAACTGAAAAACCATAATGCTCTGCCACGGCATTGAGCAGTTGGAAATAGTAGTTAGATTTTTTACTCCAACCTGCAATTGCGCCATCGGCAAGACTTAATGTTTTATCCGTGACCGCCAATTTTTCATCAAAATACTGCTCAATGCCTAAACCGTCACAGGTTTCACATGCACCCGCTGGGTTATTGAATGAGAAAATACGTGGCTCTAATTCAGTGATGCTATAGCCACATTGTGAACAGGCGAAATTGGCAGAGAACAACTGTTCTGCCTGATTGCCCTCCATAAATGCCAGCACTAATGAGCCATTGCTCAGATTAAGCGTGGTTTCCACTGATTCAGCTAAACGTTGTTTAAGATCATCACGTACTTTAAAGCGATCTACCACCACTTCGATGGTATGTTTTTTATGTAATTCCAATGTCGGAGGATCGCTCAAATCACAAATGTCACCATCGATACGTGCGCGTAAAAAACCTTGTGCAGCTAAGCTTTCAAAGGTTTTAACATGCTCACCTTTGCGCTCTTTAACGATAGGCGCAAGCAACATCATCTTGCTACCCTGTGGATTTTCTAAAATAGCGTCTACCATTTGACTGACGGTTTGTGCATTCAGGGTGACATCGTGCGTCGGGCAACGCGGATCGCCAATACGTGCAAATAGTAAACGCAGGTAATCGTATATTTCGGTGATCGTGCCGACGGTGGAACGTGGATTATGCGAGGTAGACTTTTGCTCAATCGAAATAGCAGGTGATAACCCTTCAATATGCTCTACATCGGGCTTTTCCATCAGTGATAAAAATTGGCGAGCATAAGCAGAAAGCGATTCAACATAACGGCGCTGGCCCTCTGCATACAAGGTATCAAATGCCAGTGAAGACTTACCTGAGCCAGAAAGCCCAGTGATAACGACTAATTTATCTCTTGGGATAGTGAGATCTATATTTTTTAAGTTATGCGTTTTTGCGCCACGAATTTCTATATTGCTCATTTTTATCACCTAATAAACACTGTTAATGCAAACAGTATACATTAATAGAAAGGATCTGCTTAACGTCTCTTTTTTAACCTACATTTTTTTATTATAGAGATGAGACTAATATAATGACAGTGACTATTATAAGGAGCTAATTGATGGCTGATCCCCATATTAAAGAGAATTTAGATAAACTCGATAAAGTGAGCATTATACTTTATCGTACGGGCATGGTGGTGACTGGTTTAGGCTTGTTTACCCTTGCGCTACAACAGATGTTTTATCCGCACTGGTTTAAACGTGTTCTTATTGTGCTAGCACTCGGTGCGTTATTGCAAGCAAGCTCATTGCATATCTATAGCAAAGTGGTGCGTTGGTTTTTAGTTAATGCCAGTTGGTTTGGCCTTTGGATGCTAACTGTCGCTTTTATTACTACAGGTGCTTGGACGAGTTACTTGAGTTTAGGGGCGTTTATTATCACTTTTTCAGGCTTGGCGTATAAAGAGAGTTTCTGTTTCTCATTAACGATTTTAAAAGCGATTCCTATTTTATTAATTATCTCGTGGTTACTGATTATTTTGTCGTTAAATCAGTTGGCTACAGGTACTTTGTTATTATCATCGCTGTTGTATCTGTATATGGCATGGCGAAAAATCAACATGCCGTTGCACTTTGATTTAGGTGACCGCAGTAAATATGAGGTGTAAAGGTAAGAGGTTAAATTCGGAAGTGAAACGTTAGTTGCGCCTAGCGACATGGCGCAGTCACGTAGCACTTCCAAAGAGAAAAAGTTAATTGAAAAAGTCGCTTAGCTTATTTTCAATAGTGCATTTTTACCACCATCATTCATGCCATTATCAACATAACCGTCAGCATCAGTGGGCAGTAACATTATTTGTTGATTGTCTGTATTTGTCGCTTGAAAAATATATTGAAAGCTAGACGCTGATTTTGTTGGAAGATTGATTGCGAGTTTGAATTTACCGCTTTTAAGCTGTTTAAAAGCAATGGCTTGCCATTGGTTATGCTCTGAAAGCAGATTAATATTTACCGCGCCTTGGGCATCTTTCTTTTCAACTTCAAAGGTTATTTTAATTTCAGGTTTAGACTTTAATGGTTGTTTTTTGATGGTCATGATTATTGGCTCATAAAGGTGATAAGGACAGTAGTGCTAATTTACTGTAAATGATGGTTAAATTCTAGACACACTTGATGTTTTTTTATTAAAGATCAAATTGTTGATTAATGATAGATTGTGTAAAGCCTTTTTTTAGATAAAAACCACGTGGGCGTACTTTGATAATATCGCCATTTTTCCCATAAGCCTCGGTTAGACAGCGACCATTAGCCGCTTTGGGGCGAAGTTGCAACACCTCACCATCTCGTGCGCTGATCGATTCAATCTCTCCAAGGGCTATTTTATCCATTAATTCATGCCAATCATCTTTTAATTGTTGTGCCTGTTGTTTGGAAGCGGACCATAAAAAACCACTACCAACAATGCGCTGAGCAAGGGGAACAGATCGTTCTCCCTGTACTGGAACCCATAAAACCTGACTTAGTTTGTTGCAGATATTACTGTTTTCCCATGTTAGCCCGACCGTATTTAACAGTGGCGTTGAGCAAACAAAAGTGGTTTCTACTACTTTACCAAACTGATCAATAGGAATTGTTTTTAGCTCGATACCTAGATGCTTAAAATCCTGCTCAGGTTTGCTGCCCGCAGTTGCACCTAAATGCCATTCAATTAATTGTCCAATCCAGCCTTTATTAGTACGTAGATCTTTCGCCATCTTAATACCCGCTAATGCAGCAAGCTCTTGCAGTGAGTGACCAGCAATATTTTCACATAATGTGAGTAATTCACTGGTAGATGCAGGTGTTGAGATCATGGAGGCTCTTTTATTTGATTAAATAGAAGGTTAGTTTCAATGTTATTCAGTACTTTATCAAGCTATCTACACGCATATTGCACAGAGTTATCCACTTTTTTTGTGGGTAACTCAATAAATAGCTTTGTTTGAGTAAGTGTTAAATTAAATCAGTACTATTTTGTAAAAAAACGTGTATTTTGTCTAATAATAAAGCAAAAGTTCAGGCGATAAGTTGAAATGATTGTTTTTTAAACTATAGAGATATTCACATAAGTTTGTGAACTATTACTGCTGGGTATAATTACAGTTATTAATGTTTTTTATTTAATATCTACCTTTAACCGAATGATAATAAACAAATTAAATAATAAAAAATAAACTTAATAAAGATCTTGATTCTTTATTTAAAGATCTTTTTAAATAAGAGAAGATCATTATACACAAACTTATACACAGTTTTCGTGGATATCTAACACTTTTATCACTATCAATTTGATGGCTCACTACTTCTGTGAAAGAATACCTTATTATTTCAATTTATATGCGCGTAATTACGCGACTATTAACCTTACCTAAAACAATAAATAGCGGGTAAGGGTCCAACCTTAAAGGTGTTTTTAGTGATAGATACTGACGGTTATCGTCCAAATGTAGGTATCGTCATTTGTAATAAGAATGGTCAAGTTTTGTGGGCGAAACGATACGGGCAACACTCATGGCAATTTCCTCAAGGGGGAATTAAAGAGGGTGAAACGCCAGAGCAAGCGATGTATCGAGAGTTATATGAAGAAGTTGGTCTTAAACCTGAGCATGTTAAATTATTAGCAACAACGCGTTCGTGGTTGCGCTATAAATTACCTAAGCGTTTAGTGCGCTGGGATTCTCCTGAGCCGATATGCATTGGCCAGAAACAGCGTTGGTTTTTATTACAATTGATAGGTGATGACGAGCAAATTGAGTTTGAGGCTTGCGGGCATCCAGAATTTGATGATTGGCGCTGGGTAACCTATTGGTATCCTGTACGCCAAGTGGTGTCATTTAAGCGTGAGGTGTACCGTAAAGCATTAAAAGAGTTCTCTGCCATCGCTTTTGCATTGATGAAAAGTAACAGTGAGAAAAAGAGAAATAAACGCCATCGTCGTTCACATTATAAGAGTAACTAATTAAAAGGGTTGTTCATGTTAAGTCAGTTGCGCCAGATTGTAGAGCAGGTTGGAGAAGCAAAAAACTTAACCGTGGCGATGGATATTTTGGTGCAACAAACCAAACGGGTAATGGAGGTGGATTGTTGTTCTATTTACCTCACGGATGATCAAGCACAAAAATTAAATTTAATGGCCAGTGAAGGTTTATCAAATCAAACACCGCTATCGCATTATCTTAAATTTGGCGAGGGAATTGTTGGTTTAATCCATCAAAAAGGGGAACCCTTAAACCTCGCGAATATTACTGAGCATCCACACTACAAATACCTGCCAGGAAGCCAAGAGGATAACTTTAACTCCTTTTTAGGCACGCCAATTATTCACAAACGCCAAGTATTAGGGGTGTTAGTGGCACAGCAAAAAAGTCCGCGGTTTTTTAGTGAGCTTGAAGAGTCTTTTTTAGTGACGCTTGCGATGCATTTAGCAAGCGTGTTAGGAAATTCAGGGTTATGCTTAGAGATTAATGACCACTTACAACCCGGTAGTGCGATGCATCTGCAAGGTTGTCCTGCCAGCTCGGGCATTGCGATTGCGCCCGCTTATGTTGTACGTCCTATTTTCACGCTGGATGCGGTAAAAATAGAGAAGAGTTCATCACCTGCTAAAGATATTTTACTGTTTGAGATGATGGTGACAAAATGCAGTGATGAGTTCTCGAATATGGCGTTAACCCTAAAAGAGCAACTTTCTAAAGAAGCCTTTGCGATGTTTGATATTTATTCGCATGTCTTAAAAGATAAAACTTTTTTAAACACCATTCGTGGACAGATTAATGAGGCGCATCTGAGTGCTTCAAGTGCCATTAAAGTGGTCGCTGAATCTTATATTAAACAGTTTGAAGCGATGAGTGATAGTTATCTCAGTGAGCGTGCAAGTGATATCCGTGATGTTGCTCAACGACTTTTGTACCACCTTGCTCAACAGGTTGACGATAATATTGAGTTGCCTGATAAGCTGATTTTAGTGGCTAACGAGGTAACGTTATCGATGTTAGCAAGTATTCCTAAGGAAAATTTGCAAGGTATTGTTTCGGTGCGTGGTGGGATCAGTTCGCATGTTGCTATTTTAGCGCGTGCGCTCGGGGTGCCAGCAGTAATGGGCGTGTCACTTTCATTAAGCAATTTGAATGCACAGTTACTTATTGTTGATGGTTATGCAGGATCGATGGTGCTATTTCCCGATAGTTCGCTATTGAAGCATTATCAACAGTTGCTTAATGAAGAGGAAGATCTAAAAAATTTAGTGGCATCAGATGTACATAAAGAAGCCGTTACGCAGGATGGTTTTAAGGTTGATATTTTGCTAAATACCGGTCTTAATGCCAATCAACATGGCGCGGTAGCGGGGCAGTTTGATGGCATTGGTTTATATCGCAGTGAATTACCTTTTATGCTGACCGATGCGTTTCCTACTGAATTAGAGCAGATAAGCACTTATCAAACGCTATTAGAGCAATACCAGCAATTGCCCGTCACCATGCGTACTTTAGACGTTGGTGGAGATAAACAGCTCAGTTATTTTCCGATTGTGGAAGATAACCCCTTTTTAGGTTGGCGAGGAATTCGTTTAACCCTCGATCATCCTGAAATATTTTTAGTGCAAATTCGTGCCATGTTAAAAGCGAATAGGCATACTCAAAATTTACGTATTATGTTACCGATGATCAGTGCCATTGATGAGGTGATGGAAGCGAAAATATTGATTCATCAAGCATGGAATGAGGTGAAGTATGAGTTAATGTTAGCTGCCGATGCTTTTCCAATGCCACATATTGGGGTGATGATTGAGGTACCTTCCTCCATTTTTATTATCAGAGAGCTGGCATCACAAGTTGACTTTATCTCTATTGGTAGTAACGATTTAATCCAATATCTGCTTGCGGTTGATCGCAATAATAGTCGCGTTTCTCAACTATTTGATAGTTATCATCCAGCGGTTTTACAATGTTTAAAACTGATTATCGACAATGCGCTACGTTATAAACTAGAAGTGAGTATTTGCGGTGAGCTTGCGGGCGATCCTATCGGCTCTCTGATTTTATTGGGTTTGGGATATAACAAGTTAAGCATGAATGCCAATAACATGGATAAGATTAAATATTTAATTAATGCGTTGCCCAAAAAAGAGCTAGAAAACTGTATCGAGCTTGCATTGGAGGCAAGTAGTGGCAAGGAGATCCGTGCTATTTTTATAAACTACATGGATAGAAAAGGGCTCGGAGGATTTATCCGAGCCGGAAAGTAATAATTTAGCTGTTAGCTGTTAGCTGTGTATTTTTTAGCTCTTCTGCACGACAAGCCGTTGCGGTAAACAACACATCTGTTGAGCTGTTTAATGCCGTTTCTGCTGAATCCTGTACCACACCAATAATGAAACCAATCGCAACGACTTGCATCGCTACCTCATTAGGTACACCAAACAGACTACACGCCAATGGAATAAGTAATAGTGAACCACCTGCAACACCTGAAGCACCACAGGCAGAAACCGCCGCCACGACACTGAGTAAAATAGCCGTTGCGATATCAAACTCAATACCCAAAGTATGTACCGCGGCCAGTGTTAATACCGTGATAGTGATTGACGCACCTGCCATATTGATGGTGGCACCCAGAGGAATAGAAACGGAGTAAGTATCTTCATGTAAGTTTAACTTCTTACACAGTTCCATATTGACAGGAATATTGGCAGCTGAGCTACGTGTGAAGAAGGCGGTCACACCTGATTCACGTAAACATTGGAAAACTAATGGGTAAGGGTTGGTGCGTAGTTTGAAATAAACCAGTGCGGGATTGATGACTAATGCGATGATCACCATGCAGCCCACTAAAACCAATAACAGCTGTGAGTAGCCAAGCAATGCTGAAAACCCTGTTTCTGCAATCGCTTGAGCAACTAAACCAAAAATACCAATCGGTGCAAAGCGGATCACCATATGAACAATTTTAGTAATACCGTTAGAGATATCATGTAACACATTTTTAGTGCTTTCATTGGCATGTTGAAGGGTAAAACCCAATCCAATTGCCCATGCTAAAATACCGATGAAGTTACCAGTAACGAGTGCATTAATTGGATTATCAACTATTTTAAAGAGCAGTGCATTTAATACTTCAAGAATACCCTCTGGTGGTGTTGCTTGAATATCTGTTGCGGTCAATAGTAGTGTTGTTGGAAATAGCACACTCACAATTACCGCTGTTGTTGCCGCTAGCAGCGTGCCGATTAGATAAAGGTGGATAACCGGTTTAAGGTTAGTATGTGTGCCTTTTTTCTGATTCGCGATGGATGAAGCCACCAGTACAAAAACTAAGATTGGAGCAACGGCTTTTAAGGCACTAACAAATAAACTTCCCAAAAAGGAGAGAGACAAAGCGGTCTCTGGAGAAAATGACGCGAGTAAAATACCGGCGACAATACCAATAACAATTTGTAGTACTAAACTACCATTTAATAATCGTTGTAAAAGAGTGGGTTTCATATAACTTACCTGTTGTAGAAAATTTACATAACGTGTGTAACACCACCATGGTGTAATGGCGAACATTGTAAGTTAATATGAGGAAGTTTCAGTGTCCCGTGTCATATGGAATAATAAAATCACCTTTTTTTGATCATAAGCACAGCAACTCAATACCAAGTATCATATGGTGATAAATAGGGTCAAGTTAAATTTAAACTTTCTTCTTTCGCCATCCGATTTGGCGCCCTTTTTTCTTAGATTGCATAGATCGATCTGATTAGTATCTCAATTTCTTCCTTAAATTTAACACTGCCAATAACCATTTCGCGGTTTACACTTGCTCGTATATTTTCTATTAACCTACTCTCCATTTGGTGATCAAACAGCGCTCGATACACGGCTGAATCTAAATACAAAGGATGTGGTGTATATAAGCGGGATTGCTTGCCAATGCTGACGACAATGACGTGATCCTGGCCTTTAGTTTAGATATACCCCCATATATTTTTTAAAAACAGAATAGAAGTATTGAAATAGATATAATTTCAGCTACGGGACATGTACTTATCCCGAAATAGGTCATATTCCGTTGGCATTTCGAAATAACAGTGCCGATGCAGTGATGGGAGAGATCTATCCACCTTTGGTGGCGCTTATGCCAACTCTGCGGTAATTTATAATAATGTTTTTGTTACGTTAAAGAAAAACCAGCTGATCATAAAAAAGCCCATGTTCAGTATTACTCATTCCATAAATGGGTAATGGCATCCGCTAGCCAACTCAAGGCAGGCCCTCTCGCTTGTTGTTTTGCCATCACACGATCAATTGGTACTTGCCATGGTTTATGATCAAAGCTCAGGTTCATTATCACCATCTCATTTTGATGCACATATTGTTCTGCCATATGGGCAGGAATGAAGCTCCATCCAAGCCCTTCTTTGACCATTGCATTAATTGTATTAAAGTTATTACCCCACCATACATGTGGAGAAAGGATAGGACAGTGTGGCAAGGCTTGGCCTTCAATATCTCGGATTAACAATTGGCGGTGTGGAATTAATTCTGTTGCAGTGACGACATCAAGTTTTGCCAACGGATGTGTTGGGCTAACAACACCATTAAATGGCAAACTACCTACATAACATAAATCTACTCCTTGCGGAAATTCATTGTTGCAAAACATTAGCCCTAAATCTGCACTACCGGTATGCACTAAACTTAATACATCTGAGGTTGTAACAGCACAAAGCTCTAACATTGTTGCAGGAAACCTGCTGGAAAAAACAGTTAAAATACTGGTCAGACTAGGTAGCAAAGCATCATCCACTGCAAGCCTTATTTGTGTTTCATGGGATAAGTTTAAAGCATTAGCAATACTGTCTAACTCATAAGTCTATTGTAGAACTGAGCGTGCAAAGGGTAATAACCTCTCACCCTGTGGCGTTAATGAGGGCTTACGAGTCGATCGATCAAACAATGTCGTATTGAGCTCAATCTCAAGATTTGCAATCCCTTGACTGACTGCCGACTGCACCTTGCCTAATTTACGAGCACATGCTGAGAATGAACCAGATTGTGCCGACTCAACAAACATCCGTAGGTGTTCTAAATTATACATATCACTTTTCCTGATAGTAACTAACTACCTTACTTCACAATTAATGATTATTATAACGCTCAAGAACAACTAAACAACTAAACAGAGACTGATTATGGACATAAAAGAACGTATTTTACATAGCTTAATATTCGAAGCCATTGCGCTAGGCATTATGATTTCTGTCGCTATCTCGTTTACCGAAAATGGCTTAAAAACAATGACAGGTTTGGCGCTCGTATTATCATTAATTGCGATGTGTTGGAATTATATCTACAACTTATTTTTTGATCGTGTATTCGGCACTAATCGTATTAAACGTTCATTTAAAATGCGTTTAGGACATGGCTTAGGTTTTGAATTAGGCATGATAATTACCACACTACCATTGATAATGTGGGTGATGCAGGTAGACCTTTGGACTGCGTTTATCTTGGACCTCGGTGTGGTTGTTTTCTTTCTGGTCTATGCGATTATCTACAATTGGAGTTATGACGTGATACGAGACCGAGTTGTTTCTATGTCATCATAGATAATATTTTCAATCAAAACCAGTAGTGGTTGAGTGATTCTGAGCATGCTTTCAGCGTTATTTATGTGATACTTTCTCGGGTACTTTGTGCTCCTTTGCGACTTAGTATCAGCATCTAACGCCCCAAAAGTACATTTTTGGCGTTAGATGACAAACAAGCTATTTGATCAATTTACAGTTATTCAATTCGCGTTAAACACTTTTCAACATTGTGGAGAGTGAGTATATCCAAAAAATTGGTTAGCTGTATTTTTACCTATTTTAGCTTCTCTTTAAATTATTTCGGAATCACCTTTAGGGCAGACTGATCACCGCACTCTTCTCTCTTTGGGGTAACAATTTCAGCCTTAGTTTCAACGATCTTGTTCACATGCTGATTATGCGCAAAATTGGTTTTCAAGTTATTTGCTAATCGCCGGCTTCAATGGCAGTTGTAATTTCACTAACTTGCGCTGCAGTGAAATGAATCTGTTGTTTAGTTTTGATGTATTGCAAACAACCACGTGCATAAATGACGTTGTCAGGCATCTTAGTTTTGAAAGTGCAGTCGCCAATAAACACAACGACAGAGTAAACCTGATCATTTGATAACGCCAAACAACTAGCTAATGTCTGGGTGTGTTTGTCGTTTTGATGTAGTGGGTTTTGAAACTTGCCTGAGTATTTGAAAATTTTCTTGAGCTGCAATTACCAGTTTTACTGATTTTAGTTTTTGTGGTGCGCGAGATATAAATAGCTGACCTTGTCCATCAAGTGATTGGATAGTTTCTGCTGTATATAAGGCTGCATCACCAATAAAATGGCTACGCTGTTGAGCTGCATTGAGGCTACTTAAGTGGTTTTTTACTCTATTTTTAAAGCCTTCATTATCATTGATGTTACCGCTCGTTGCTTGCATGTAAACAGGGATCTCTGCTTTTTTTTCGGTGATCAAATTAATGACTACTTGATTTAATTCTGGACGATGATCACGACTGTAACCACGTACTAATTTGAACAAATTATAGGCAGTCATTTGATTTAAATCTTATCCCAATTATTTTTTAATTATTTCAATAAGGAAAGATACAAATTTCAATTGTTAATCTAATGTTATTTTAATCTATGCTAGTATTTCAAAGGTTACTTTGGTTACTCGTAAATTTATTTTTACGAGTAACCCCAGTTGGCAGATTCAACCTTGAAGTGCATAACCGCTACGCCACTAGTGCGGTTATGTGTCCTGCCATCATTTGAAGCGGGGTTTTAAAAAAAAGCTTCTTTCTCGGCCTATTATTCAGCTGTATTAAATTCACCCTGACATCCTCATTGTGGACCAATTTAAAGTCGGTAGATTTTGGCCAATATTGTCGTAAAAGTCCATTGGTATTCTCATTTAATCCTCGTTGCCAAGAGCAGTAAGGATCTGCAAAATAATAGTCACAGCTAAGCTCTTTAGATACCTCTTTATGGTAAGCGAAC